>CAYRAE010000009.1:0-26950 GCA_964422175.1 uncultured Luteitalea sp.
TGAGCCTCGCGCCCGACGGCAGCTTCGTCTACACCCCGAACGCGAACTACTTCGGTCCCGATTCGTTCACCTATCGCGCCAACGATGGCGATGCCAGCAGCGCGGTGACGACCGTGGACCTCACGGTGGCGCCCGTGAACGACGCCCCCACCGTCGCTCAGCCCACGAACCTGACGATGACGTGGAGCGATGGTCCGCAGACGATCACCCTGACGAACCTGTCGCCGGGCCCCGGCGAGTCGGAGCCGATCCACATCACCGTCACGAGCAGCGTGCCTGGTACGGCGCAGACGAGCCCCGTCACCTACGGTGGCGGCTCGACCGGCACGTTCACCATCACGCCTGTGCCGTACAAGCAGGGCCCGGTCACGGTGACCGTCGAGGTCTCCGATGGTCAGTTGACGACCACGCGGACGTTCGTGGTGACCGTCGTCCCGCCGCCGTTCTACGTGACGCACATCTATCCCTCGTCAGGTCCTGCAGAGGGTGCGACGCTGGTGAGCGTCCACGGCGCCGGCTTCACCCTGCCGGGCGCGCTTGGCGGGACGCCGACGGTGGTGATTGGCGGCGTGCCGGCTCCGAAGGTCGTCGTGGAGTCCGACTCCATCGTCAGGTTCGTGACGCCGCCGCTGCCGGCCGGTCATCCGCTCGACGTGCAACTGGTGTTGCCCGGTGGCAACGGTATGCTCGTGAAGGCGTTCACACCGTACGAGCGGCCCGAACCGACGCCGACCGAGCCCGCGGAGCCGACCCAGCCCGGTCAGCCGGAGCCGCCGCCACCCGATCCGACCAATCCGATGGACCCGTCGGCGCCGACGGTCGACTCCGACGGTGACGGGATCCCCGACGTGTGGGAGGAGTTCTACGGGCTCGATCCGCACGATCCGAGCGATGCCGCGAGCGACCCCGACGGCGACGGCAAGAGCAACATCGAGGAGTTCGAAGCCAACACGCACCCGAACGGCGTGCACGGGATCTTCTTTGCCGAAGGCACCGCGCAGGTTCCGTTCACGACGTGGCTGAACTTCTACAACCCGGCGCCGTTCGAGTCGTCCGTCCAGCTCACGTTCTATCTCGATGACGCGACTGTCGTGAAGCACCTGCTGAAGAGTCGTCCGCAGGCCCGGCTCACCGTCGACACGACGGCGATTCCCGGCCTGAAGAACCATGCGTTCGGCATCCGGGTGGAAGCGGACGAGGCCGTCGTGAGCAACCGCACGATGACGTGGAACCACAGCGGAGAAGGCGCGACGGCGGAACGAGCGATGCCGCTCTCGGCCACGTGGTACTTCGCGGAAGGCACCACGCACGGAGCACTCCACACGTTCCTCCTGCTCACGAATCCGACGGAGGAGGACATCACGGCTGACGTCGAGTACCTCGTGTCTGCGGAGGGTTACTCCGTTCGGCGCAGCTACTTCGTGCCGAAGCACTCGCGTCAGACGGTGTGGGTCAACCAGGAGGGTCCGGAACTGCTGGACCAGGGATTCGGGACCGTGGTGCGTGCGACGGCACCGCTCGTGGCCGAGCGCGCCACGTACATCATTCACAACGACAGGTTCGAAGCCGGCGAGACCTCGTTCGGATCGCCGGAGATCGGCACGGAGTGGTTCTTCGCCGAGGGCTCGGCCGGGCCGCTCTTCGATTCGTTCCTGCTCCTGGTCAACCCGACGGACACGACGGCGGAGGTCGAGGTCCGGTATCTCCCCGATCACGGTGAAGGGGTGACGCGCACGCACGTCGTCGGGCCGAAAGGCCGTGTGACGGTTCAGCTCGACAACGAGAACGACTGGGATGACCGGACAGGGCTCGGCATGCACGTGACGTCGAAGAATCAGGTGCCGATCGTTGCCGAGCGCGCGATGTGGTGGTCCACCAACGACCAGCCAGGGTGGGAAGAGGGTCACGGCGGCACCGGTCTTCTCGCGCCGGCACTCTCGTTCGCCATGGGCGACGGTGTCGCGGGCGGACCGCATGGGGCCGCGACGTACGTGCTGGTCGCCAATCCGTCGGACAGCGAAGCGACCGTGCGCGTGACCATCGCCTTCGAGGATGGAACGCCTTCGGTGAGCGGCGAGTACACGATCCCTGTCGGCAGACGCCAGACGCTGGACGTGGCGGGTGAGTTCCCGATCGCCGCCGACAAGCGCTTCAGCGTGCGCGTCGACAGTCTCAACGCGGTGCCGATCGTGGTCGAGGAATCGATCTACTGGTTGTTCGGGGCAGGCACCTGGAAGACGGGTGTCAGCCTGCCGGCCACGCGCCTGCAGTAGGGTCGGCCCTCCGGGCCCGACCATACCAACTCAACGGCCAGCCCCGGAATCGAGGTCTGGCCGTTTTCCGTTTCAGCGTGGGGCCGTGACGACGCGTGTCGTGTACGCGACGCCATCGGGCGTCTCGCCGACCGACAGGTGTCCGACGACGGTTCGCGACGCCGGATCGATGAGCGCCACGCGCGTCTCGGCGCTGAGCGACTGGAAGGCGTACCGTCCGTCTGGCGTGATGGTGATGCCCTGCGGGGCACCCGCGAGCGGAAGTGTCGCGATCTCCTTACGCGCTGCGCGGTCGATGAAGCGCACGATGTTCAACGTCGGGTCGGGCACGATCACCTGCTTCCCATCAGGCGTGAACAGCATCCTGTACGGCCATTTCATCCCCGTCGTCGCGGTCGTCACGGCGCCCGTCTCCGGATCGAGCACGCTCACCTGACCCAGGCGATTACTGCCGAGCCAGACTTCCTTCCCATCGGGTGTGACGTCGATCGCTTCCGGCACGCCTGGCACCGGATAGCTGCGGACGAGCCGGTTCGCCGTCAGGTCCAGACGCGTCACGGTGTCGTCGCGCATGTTGCCGGTGTAGCCGAGCGTGCCGTCGGCTGTCACGCCGACCATGTGCGACCCGCCGGCATCGGTCGAGATCGCGTGACGCACCACGCCGTCGACGATGTCCACGATCAACACCGCGCGCGTCAGCTCGCACGTCACGGCCACCAGGCGATTCCCCGGCAGTCGCGCGATCCCGTGCGGCGCGCGATGCTCGCCGAGGTCGATCGTGCGCGCCACCTTCAGGCCTGGCACGTCGATCACCGTGAGCGTGCGCCGCTCGCCGCCGTAGTTGGTGATCGCAGCGAGTGCACCGTCGGTGGTGACGATGACCTCGTGCGGGTTGGTGCCCGTGGGCAGCGTGGCCAGGGTGCGTCCCGACGCGACGTCGACGATCGTCGCCGTGGACGGCGTCTTGTTGGTCACGACGAGCGTGCCCGTGAGTTCTGCGACCTGCGCGTTCGCCGCCGGCAGTCCGGCAACGAGAAGAAGACCACTCAGCAGCGCCGCGCGGCGGCCGAGACGAAGCGAAGGTGAGAGGGACATGGGGGGAAGTGTACCGGCAACCGGCAACCGGCACACAGGGCACCCGGCTTCGTGCCGAGGGCGCTCGGCGGGGGGCTCGAGGACGGGCTGCCGATTCTGACGGAGCGAACGGGCGTCAGCCCGTTCGTGTCCGCGTTGTCACGGTCGCACTCCGCACATCGGGACCGTCATTCGGCATTCGTCATTCGACATTCCGCGACCCAACGCTCGTGGCTGGCCCACACCTTCGGCCAGAGCGTCGCAGCGTCGGGCAGGTGCAGGTCGAACCTGTCGGCGAGGACCTGCACGAACTCGTCGGCGGTGTGCAGCACGCGACTCGTCACGCCCGCGCGCGTGACCTCGCGCAGCGTGGCGCCGCGCAGGGTCACGAGCCCGTCGCCAACGAAGCGCTGGCACACCGTCGATCGCACGAACCCCGATTCGGGCGAGGTCTGCAATTCGTGGCACTTCGCGGCGAAGGCGTCGAGCGTGTGTGGGGTGAGCGTGAAGTCGAAGCCGTCGGCCGCACCGAACCGGTGGTTGTCGACGCGCCAGCGCTCCCCGGCGCGGGTGACGCCGTATCGCAAGAAGCCGCGGCGATAGCGGCCGGTTTCGAGTGGGAGTGGCGTCAGGAAGCCGTCGCCGAAGCCCACGTCGACGATCCACTCCTGATCGAGTGTGACCAATAGCACGAGGTGGTTGCCGTTGGCCTGCTCACCGCGCGTGGCGCGGCCGACGGCGCCAGCGAGGTAGTGCACGCGGAAGCCGAGCGCCTCGAGCACGCGGCCGAACACGCCGTTCATCTCGTAGCACCAGCCGCCGCGATGCCGCTCGACCAGCTTCGCGAACATCGCCTCGGGATCGAGCACGATCGGCACGCCGAGGTGGATGTCGAGATTCTCGTAAGGGATCGCCAACAGATGTGCGCGGTGCAGCGCGCGCAGCGTCGCCAGCGTCGGCGCGATCGACCCCGCATGGCCGACTCGCGCCAGATAACGGCGCACCTGTGCGTCTGACAACTAACCCTTTACCCTTTACCCTTTTTGCCGTAAGCCGTAAGCCGTAAGCCGTAAGCCGTAAGCCGTAAGCCGTAAGCCGTAAGCCGCAAGCCCTACCGTACCGGTTCCGTCGAGAAGCGGACGCGCGTGAAGAGTTCGGGGACGTGCGAGTCCCAGACGCCGTGCGGGCTCCACGCCCAGCCGCCGGGGTCGCGCGCAGGCGCGGCTTCCTTGTACGTGTTGAAGCGCGAGAAGTCCATCGCCCACACGTCGCCGTCGCGCGGCGGCAGCGAGCGACCGTCTGGCATCGCCAGTGGTTCGAGCGACTGCCACGGGATGCGGAGTTCCACCGACCAGCCGCGATCCCTGTCCGAGTTGTCGTTGATCGTGCCGTCGACGTGGACGGCCGTGACAAGGCCCGGCATGTCCCAGTTCCAGTAGCCGATCCGGCGGCCGCGCGGATGGTTCTTCAGGCCCACGCCATTGAAGGGCCGCACGCCCTCGCGCGTGCGATCGAACTCGGGACGCGCGGCGTATCCGCTCGACGCATACTGCTGTTCCCACACGAAGAACACTTCGTAGATCGTGCCGAACGCGTTGATCTCGAACTCGTAGTACGCGTCGCGCCCGGCGATGAACAGCTCGACGTCGTTGTCCTTGTAGATGGGCGCGTCGCGTTCGGTGAGCGTCGCCGCGACGAAGGGCTCCTCGATCCAGTACCCGACGTACAGGTACGTGTCGTCCCACAGCACGGCGGCGCGCGTGTCGTGAACGCCCGGGCGTCCCGCGATGAGATCGGAAAATCGCGGCGACCGCTCGGCGCGCTGCCAGTCGGCCTCGTCGAGGCGCCCGTCCATCACGATCGCGCTCGTGGCCCGCTTCGCCGTGTACTGCGCGATGCGGCCCTGCGGCCACGGGAACGCCCACTCCTGACCCGACGCAAGGACGCCGCCGCACATCACCAGGACCGCCGCGAGCACGCCATGCCAGCCACGCATCAGACGGCGTCCGAGCCGCTCGAGAACCTGAACTCGCGGATGCGCGCGGCGGGGCACACCAGCGACACGCCCGACGCGCCGATGCCTTCGCCGCTCACGACGCGCTCGGGCGCCGTCATCGCGTCGACGTTGCTCAGGGCGACGATCGGGCTCTCGTTCCAGCGCATGTTCTTGACCGGGCGGGTCACCTTGCCGTCCTCGATGAGGAACAGGCCGTCGCGCGTGAGTCCCGTGAGCAGGAGCGTCTGCGGATCGAGTGGCCGGATGTACCAGAACCGCGTCACCAGCAGTCCGCGCCGCGTGCCCGCGATCAGATCGCTGACGGTCTCGGTGCCGCCGTCCATGATCAGGTTCGACGGTGACGCGGTGGGCGCCTTGCCCATCTTCTCCGCCCAGAACCGCGTGTACATCAGGTTCTGGAGCACGCCCTTGTCCACCCACACGCGCTTCTCGGTGGGCAGACCCTCGCCATCGAAACTCATCGTCGGGGCCAGCGGGTGCGACGGGTCGGTGTAGATGCGCACGTTCTCGCCGACGATGGTGTCGCCGATTCTGTTACCGCCGCCACGCTTGGCGAACGCGCTGCGTCCCTCGTCTGCCTGCCGCGCGGCAGCGGAGAAGAACATGTACGCCACCATGTCGGCGACGGCGGCGGGTTCGAGCACCACGGTGTAGACGCCCGGCTCGATGCCCGTCGGGTTGCGCGCCGACGCCGCCTTGCTGATGGCCGTCTCGGCGAGCACGTCGGGACGCAGGAGCGAGAGCTGGTTGTAGGCCTTCGAGGCCCACCCAGAGCCGGACCCATCGGGCAGGCGCGCGGTGAGGTTGTAGGCGGCGGCCGTGTATCTGTCGTAGGCGAAGAGGCCGGCGGAGTTGGCAACGGTGCGCATCGCCGCCTGCGTCTCGACGAAGCCCGCGGTGACCACGTCCTTCTTCTTCGCGAGATCGATCGCCATCGCCACAGACGATGCGCGCCACTCCGGTGTGGCCGACGCCGCATCGTCGAAGTACGCGGAGGAGGATGCGTACTGCTGCGGCCCGAGGAGTGGCATCGCCTCGGGGTTCTCCGGCGAGGCCTGCGCGATCTCCTCGGCGTTGCGCAGCGCCGTCTGCAGGCTGGCATCGTCGAAGCGCGCGGTGGTCACCGTGCCCGATCGCTTGCCGAAGCGCGCGGTGATGGCCAGGCCCACGTCGGCCGTGGCGCCTGCCGTCGACACGGAATTGCGCGCGAACCGCACGCTGGCGCGCTCGCTGCCGTCGATGGCGACCGTCGTGTGCTCGGCCTTGCTGAGCGCGAGCGTGCGGTCGACGAGTGACTTCGCCTGTTCTCTCGTCCAGATCATGGCTACTGTCCGGTGTTGAGGATGTTGACGCCCGAGAAGCGAGCGATCGGACAGCCGTGGCTGACCGAGTTGATCTGCACGGGCTGGCCCTTGCCATCGCTGAATGCGCCGTTGAGCGCGTATGTCGACGGGCCGCCGAGCATGTCGCACGCCTTCCAGAACTCCGGCGTGTTGGCCTGATACGCGAGGTCGCGCAACTGCGTCGTGATGCGGCCGTTCTTCACTTCCCAGAACGTCTGGCCACTGAACTGGAAGTTGTAGCGCTGGTGATCGATGCTGAAGCTCGAATCGCCCTTCACGTACACGCCGTCGTCGGTGGCGGCGATGATGTCTGCCTCGCTCACCTCCTTCGTCCCCGGTTCGAGCGACACGTTGGGCATGCGCTGGAAGGGTACGGAGCCCCAACTGTCGGCGTAGCTGCAGCCGTGCGACGTCTTCTGGCCGATGAGGTGCGCCTGATCGCGCGTCGTCTGGTAGTCGACGAACGTGCCGTCCTTCACGAGATGCCACCGCGACGTCTTGACGCCGTCATCGTCGTAGCCGCAGGTGGCCATGCCGTGTTCCTGCGTCTTGTCGGCCACGAGATTGACAATCTTCGCGCCGAACTGGAACGTGCCGAGCTTGTCGGTGGTGAGGAAACTCGTGCCCGCGAAGTTGGCCTCGTAGCCGAGCGCGCGATCGAGTTCGGTGGGATGGCCGACCGATTCGTGGATCGTGAGCCAGAGGTTCGACGGGTGCAGGATGAGCGTCTTCGATCCGACGGGCGCGGGCTTGGCCTTGTGCGTCGCCACGGCTTCCTCGGCCGCGACGCGCGCCTCTGCGAGCAACGGGTACGACTCCACGTACTCATAGCCCATGCCCATCGGCGACGTGAGCGCCCGGCGCGAGTAGAACTTGCCGCTCGCCTTGTCGACAGCGGTGACGCTGAACGAGGGATACGACCGGATCAGCGACTGCTCGATGTGCGAACCTTCGCTCGACGCGAAGTACTTCTGCTCGTTCACGAACTGCATGGAGGCCGCCACGAAGCTGGCGCCGGGGACCTTCAACGCTTCTTCGTGAATCTGCAGCAGCAGGTCGAGTTTCGATTGCAGCGGGACGTCGAAGGGGTTCTTCTTGACCGGTGTATTCCAGGTCGTGTCGTATTTCTCGACGGGTGCAAGCCGCACGGGATCCGCGTTGATCGCGCGGTTGGCCTTCGCGATGCCCACCGCCTGCGCCGCCACGCGCGCGATCTCGTCCCGGCTGACCACGCTGCTGCTCGCAAAGCCCCACGTCCCGTCGACGATGAGACGGATGCCGAAGCCGTAGTCGTCGGTGTTGACGATGTTCTGCACGCGCCTGTCGCGCGTGAAGATGAACTGGTTCCTGTAGCGGTTGATGCGGATGTCGGCGTACGACGCGCCGAGCGACTTCGCCGTGGCCAGCGCCGCGTCGGCCAGATTGCGGAGCTCGCCGGCGCCCTGGCCGAAGAGCACCTCCGGCGACACCGCCGACGCCGCTCCCAGCGCCACCATTGACTGCACGAACTGACGACGGTCGATCATCGGCGTTCCTCGATGGACAAGCGTCCTGCTGGAGTATGCGGCGATCCTACCGCAGGGATGGGAATGCCGCGACGGCCGGGAATGCTGAGAATGCCGAGTCCGGCATCCAAGGCAGGGCCGGCTCTCGAGCCCGGCCGTCACCGTCAGCTGGCCTCCACGGTGTAGTGGCCGCGGAAGATATTGTCGGGGTCGTACCGGCGCTTCACTGACTGCAGGCGAGGATAGTGTCCGCCCCAGTACATGTCCTGCCAGTTCGTGTCGAAGTAGCTCGCTTCCGACACGTATGCGCCGGCACCGGGGACGAGCGCGCGGAGGGGAGCCATGGCGTCGCGCACGCGACCTGCCTCGCGCGCGGCGACGGCCGCGTCAGGCTCATGGCCGGGAATGCCGGGCCAGGCAGGCTTTCCGTCTGCCGCGCAGATGAGGAGCGCGAACGCGTCGAGGACCTGTGGGTTCATCGCGGAGTCGCGCGTGGCGGCGAGCGCATCGGGCGATCCACCAGCGAGCCCCTTGTTGAAATGGAGTGCCATGGGCCACACGCGCGACCCCGCCACAAGCGCGTCGGCGAGGCGGTGCTGCTGGCCGGCGTCAAGCAGCGATGCGGGCATCCACATCGACTCGTAGGCGTGGAGCACCTGCCCCGTCTCGCTCAGGTTGCTCGTCCAGAACACGTTGCCGTCTGGCGCGCCGGGGCGATCGTCGCCGAGCACCACGCCCGGCACGTCGCGGAGGCGCGCAGGATTCCAGAAGTCTCGACCGGGAATCGCGACGATGGCCGGTTCACCGTCGAGGTGATACGCGTCCTGTCTCTCTGCGAGCCATGCGAGGAACGGTTGCCACGTGGCCGCAGCTCGATCGCGATCGATGCCCTGGAACAACATCGATACACCGAGCCGTCGCCTGGGTTCGAAGCGAAGCTGCTCACCCCACGTGGGATTGAACAGCGCGTCGGCGTAGAACGCGATGACGCGCCGCACCAGTACGGCCCACGCCTCGTCGTCGCGCGCCGTGACGGACAGGAAGACGGCACCGATCGTCGCCGGAAGCGGATGTGTGGCCAGCGTGAGGCGTGTCGCCACGCCGAATGTTCCGCCGCCGCCGCCCTTGAGCGCGCCAAAGAGATCGGCGTCCTTCCACGCGTTGGCGACGCGGATCTGCCCGTCGGCCGTCACGATCTCGGCTTCGAGCAGGTTGGCGGCACCTGTCCCAAACGCTTTCGAGAAGCTACCGAAGCCGCCCCCGAGCACGAAACCCGACACGCCGACAGTGAGGCATCCGCCGCCCTGCACGTACCGGCCGTGTCGTGTGGCGACGGTGTCGTACACGCGTCCCCAGATCGCCCCGGCGCCTACCGACACCGCCTGCCGTGCACTGGTGCCAGCGGGTGCACGGGATGGCACGAACGCATCGTGGACGTCGATGCGATCGAGCGCGCGAGTCCAGACGAGCAGCGAATCGGCGGCGTTCGAATTGCCGAAGTAGCTGTGTCCGCCGCCCTTCACCACCAGTTTCACGCCGTGTTGGCGCGCGAACGTCACCGCCGCTGCGACGTCGGCCGCCGACTCGGCGCGCACGGCGACGCGGCTGGCGCGCGACACCCACGCGCCGTGCCAGCCGAGTGTCTGCGTCAGCGCAGGCTCGTCGCCGAGGTAGTACGGGTTCTTCAGCCGCGCGAAGAGGGCATCGGCCCCCGCGCCTCCGGCTCGTGCGCAGGCGTCGAGCGGCGAGTCGATGTCGACCACTCGCGATCCGAGCTGTGCGCGCAGCGTCTTGAACGCGGTTGTCGTGGTCCACGCCGCTGGCGCCGTCGCCTGTGCATGACCGAGTCGCGCCACCGACAGCGCCAGCAGCGACCGAAGAATCGTGCGCCGGTCCATGCCTGCACGATATCGCGCGAACGGGGAAGTCGGGAATGCCGCGATGCCGGGAATGCCGGGAATGCAGACATTCAATGACGAATGACGGTGCCCGGTTGCTTGCCGCGCCGTAGCGACGAAGTCGCGGAGGCGGGCCCGGTGCCCGGATGCATAATCCCGCTCATGTCCAGATACGCGATCGTCGCGCTCGCTCTTGTTGCGGCAGGCTTCGGCCTGTCCGCGCGTGCCCAGCAGCAGTCGTCACCAGCCCGCCAGACGCCTATTCGTGCGCTCTACGTCACCGGCGGCGGGTTCCACGACTTCGTGAAGCAGGAAGCCGTTCTGCCTCCCGGCATCTCGCAGCGGGCCAACGTCACGTGGACGATCGACCACACCGCCGAGAAATCGACCGAGACGCTCATCGACAGGCACAAGGACACGGCCTGGACCCACGACGTCGACGTCGTCCTCTACAACATGTCCTTCTCGCACGTGGTCGACGTGCCGTGGATCGAGCGCCTCGCGGCCGCGCATCGCGACAGCGGCGTGGGTGCGGTGATCCTGCACGGCGGCGTGCACAGCTATCGCCGCTCGACGACGCGCGCATGGGGCGAGCTGATGGGTGCGTTCAGCCTGCGTCACGACTCGCAGCGCCCGCTCACGCTGGAGGTCATCGACCCGTCGCACCCCCTCATGCGTGGTGTGCCGAGCCCGTGGACGGTCCCGTCAGAGGAGCTCTACGAGCTCGAACGTACGTGGCCGACGATGACGCCGCTGGCGCAGGCGTACAGCGTCGAGTCGAAGAAGACGTATCCCGTGATCTGGACCAACACCCACGGCAAGGCCCGCGTGTTCGTCACATCGCTCGGCCACAACACGGAGACGATGGAGCAGCCCGCGTACCTGGACCTCGTGACGCGCGCGGTGGTCTGGGCGGCGAAGTGACAGGAATGCCGGAAATGCCGCGATGCCGGGGAGGCAGACATTCCATGACGAATGACGAATGCTGAATGTCGCTGCCCGGTTGCCTGCCGCGCCGTAGCGACGAAGTCGCGGAGGCGGGCCCGGTTAGGCGTACGATCCGCCCATGCGTCTCATCGACAAACCCGGCCTCGCGCCGATTCGGCCGTTGCTCGACGATCCGTCGGTCACCGAGATCATGATCAACGGGCCGCAGCAGGTGTTCGTGGAGCGCGAGGGTCGCATGCAGGAGGTGCCGTCGGTGTTCGCGACGCCGGCGCAACTCGATCTGCTCGTGGACAACCTCGTCGTGGCATCGGGACGCGGCGTGAGCGCGCGGACGCCGATGGCCGACTTCCGGATGGAAGACGGCTCGCGCGTGAACGTCTGCATCGCGCCCGTGTCGCTGCAGGGATCCGCCGTCACCATCCGCAAGTTCACGAACGCGGTGCGTACGCTGCGCGATCTCGTCGACCGCGCCACGCTCACGTGGGGGATGGCCGAGTTCCTCTCGTGCGCCGTGCGCGCCCGCCTCAACATCGTGTTCGCCGGCGGCACGGGATCGGGCAAGACGACCACGCTCGGCATCCTCGCCAACGAGATTCGCGGCGGCGAGCGCGTGGTGGTGATTGAAGACACGGCGGAGCTCGACCTCGCCGTGCGGCACTGCGTGCGCCTCGAAGCGCGGCGCGCCAACGCCGAGGGCGCCGGTGCGATCTCGCTCGGCGACCTCCTCCGCAACAGCCTCCGCATGCGTCCCACCCGCATCATCGTCGGCGAGATCCGTGGCGAGGAAGCGTTCGAGATGGTGCACGCGATGACGAGCGGGCACGACGGGTCGATGGCCGTCCTGCACGCCAGCACCCCCGCCCACGCGATCGCGCGGCTGGAACTGATGCTGCTCTCGAAGGGGCTCGAGATGCCGCTGTGGGCGATCCAGCGGCAGATCAGCACCAGCGTCGATCTCGTGCTGCAGCATCACATCATGCAGGACGGCGTGCGCCGGATCACGGACATCACCGAAGTCAGCCGCGTCGAGGACGGGCAGGTGGTGCTGGAGCCGCTGTTCACGTATCGCCTCGACGGCTACGACAAGGACGGCCGCGCGGTCGGCGAGTTCGTCGCGAGCGGCCGGCGTCCGAAGTTCTTCGACAAGCTGAAGCTCGTCGCCGGTTCCAGCACGGAGGCGATCCTCGCCGGGCGCGACGAGTGACGTCACGGTCTGGAGGAGGTCGAATGATTGTGCGCGTGTTGGTGGTGACGCTGCTGACTGTCGTCTGCAGCAGCACGGCATTCGCTCAGGACAGCGGTGCGGGCCGCGACGAGCGCCTGACCATGGCGCGTGCGATGTTCGATCGATACGTGGCGCTGGAGCGCGCGTTCGATGCCGCCATGGCAGACCTCTACGCGGCCGATGCGGTGATCCGGAACCGGCGTACGTATCCGACGGGTCAGGTTCGGGAACTCACCTTTCCAGCGCCGCAGTACAAGTCACTGCTGCGACAGGCCATGCCGCTCGCCCGGGCCAGGAAGGACACGAATCGATATTCGGGCTGCGCGTACGCACCCGAAGGCGAGCGCGTGCGGATCTCGTGTACGCGCTATTCGGAGCTGAAGCACTACTCGTCGCCGATCGAGTTGCTGGTCGGGCCCGGTCCCGGCGGCACATGGCTCGTGTTCGCGGAGTTGTCCGAGAGCCAGCCCTGAGCGGACCGTCAGCCGGTCGCGTCGTCAATCGACGACGTGCAGCGTCGTGGAGACCTGATCTTTCGTGCGGAAGCGGCACTCGACCTTGATCCGCAGGCGATGCGTGCCGGGTACGGGCCGCGGCGAGTGGAGCGTGAGAATCGTCGTCCGGGACTCACCAGGCGCGAGATCGAACAGCGCGTCCTTGCGCGACGCGCTGGTGTAACCATCCGCTGACGTATAGTCCGCCTTGCCAGCCATGCACTGCAGCGCCGGGACCGTACCCTGATTGGCGATGACGACGGAGATCTCACCGGTGCCGTTGCGCATCTCCGCCGGTTCGAGCGAGACGATGCGGACCGCCGTGCCCGTCACCATGCCCTCCCAGCGGAACAGCAGTCCGCTGTCGCCCAGGAAGTAACCGCAGAGCCCCAGCATCGTGAACGGACCCATGACGCCGAGGACGAGCACGACGAAGTCGGCGATGGCCACACCCGCACGTGTGGTGACGGGTGCGTCGGGGTCGCCCTCGTAGAGGCCAGCCGTGTTGTTGGCCATGATCAGGCCTGCCGCGTCGTGTTCGCCGTACGACTCGGCGACCGTCGTTCCAAGCGCCCGCCCGATGCGCTGCATGATCCTGTCGCGCAGGAACTGCATGAAGACGAAGACCCAGATGAGATAGCCGAAGAACGCCGCGGCGCCCACCATTTCGACGAGCCCGATCTGATCCATGGGTGGTAGATTGCCACGCCATGGCCGTTCCCGATCGCGGTCGTCCCTCCGACGACCTCGTGCCCACTGACGTGATCGAACAGTTCTTCGTCGCGGCGACAGCGCCGCGTGAGGCGCACGCGTCAGGCACGCTCGAATCGGCCGAGGCGATTCGCGCCAGTCACCCGGACGTGTCTCGAACCAGCATATTCGCCGCGGCGCTGGTGGCCGACGAGGACGTCGTCCGGGCGTACCTGTCTCTCGACGCGTCGCTCGCCTCTGTCAAAGGAGGCCCCTTCGGGTGGGACGCGCTGACGTACCTCTGTTTCTCGCGCTACCTGCGACTCGACGCTACGCGCTCGGACGCCTTCATCCGAACGGCGAACGCACTGCTTGACGCCGGAGCGTCGGCGACGACGGGGTGGGGCGAGACGATCGACACGCCGCCCAGGACCTGCTTCGAGAGCGCGATCTACGGTGCGGCGGGCGTGGCGCATCACGTCGGTGTGACGCGCCTGTTGCTGGATCACGGCGCCGATCCGAACGACGAGGAGACGCCCTACCACGCGCCGGAGACGTACGACAACGCCGTGCTCGCGCTGTTCCTCGAGCGATGCGTGCTGACCGCAGACAGCCTGACGACGATGCTGATTCGCAAGGCGGACTGGCACGACGCGGCCGGCATGCAGTTGCTGCTGGAACACGGCGCCGACCCGAACCGCCGGAGCCTGTGGTCGTACACCGCGCTGCACCAGGCGCTCCGGCGAGACAACGCGCTGTCCACGATCGAGCTGCTGGTCCGATACGGCGCGGATCCCTCGTTACCGAACCCTCACGACGGCCAGTCGGCGATGACGATCGCCGCACGCCGCGGCCGGGGAGCCGTGCTCGAGTTCTTCACGTCAACAGGTGCGCCTCCACTTACGGGAGTCGAGGCGCTGCTCGCGGCGTGCGCACTCGACGATCGGGCCGTGGCCGCCGCGCTGCTGGAGGCCGATGCGTCGACACGCGAACAGCTCGACGCGATGGGCGGCACGGCGCTCGCGCGATTCGCCGGCAATGGCAACGTCACGGGTGTCAGGTGCCTGCTCGACTGTGGCGTGCGTTCAGACGCGCGCGACGCGACCGGCGACGCCTACTTCGACATCGCGCCCGGCAGCACGGCCCTGCACGCGGCGGCGTGGCTCGCGCGGCCGGACGTCGTGCAGGAACTCATCGCACGCGGCACGCCCGTGAACGCGACGGACGGGCGCGGACGAACGGCGCTGCAACTCGCCGTCAAGGCGACAGTCGACTCCTACTGGACGAACCGTCGCTCGCCGGCGTCCGTCGCCGCGCTCCTGGCGGCAGGCGGGTCGGTGTCCGGCGTCGTGTTCCCGTCAGGCTACACAGAGGTCGACGCGCTGCTGCGACCGTACATGACCACATGACGGCGCCGGATCGCGACGTGGCCGAAGCGGTTCGCGATTGAGTCACGCCCCGGCATCGGGCATAGTGCGTCGGGATGGCGCCGCGCCTGCTCATCGTCGACGACGATGTCGAGTTGACCGGCCTGCTGAGCGAACTGCTCGGGCAGGAGGGGTTCGAGATCGACGCGCTCGCGAGCGGGGCCGACGCCGCGGCCCGCGCGGCCAGCGGCGTCTATCAGCTCGTGATCCTCGACGTGATGCTGCCGGGGGAGAACGGCTTCGATGTGTTGCGCACGTTGCGGCGGACGTCTCGCGTACCGGTGATCCTGCTCACGGCACGAGGTGCCGACATCGATCGCATCGTCGGACTCGAGCTCGGCGCCGACGACTACGTCCCCAAGCCGTTCAATCCCCACGAACTGACGGCACGCATCCGCGCCGTGCTCCGGCGCGTCGATGCCCCGTCTGTCGGTCACGATCGCGAAACGCTGTCGGTCGATGACGTTGTCCTCGACCCGGCGGCGCGTACGGTGCATCGCGGAGCAGAGCTCGTCGAACTGACGGCCGTGGAGTTCGACATCCTGCGCGCGCTCCTCGCCGACGCGGGCCAGACCGTGACGCGGGAGGCCATCGCCGAGCATGTGCTCGGCCGCCGGCTCGAGCCATTCGATCGCAGCGTCGACATGCACATCAGCCGTCTGCGGCGGAAGCTCGGGCCGCGCGCCGGTAGCGACGATCGCATCAAGACCATCCGCGGGATTGGCTACATCTACACGGTGGCCGCGAGAGGACGGTGATTTCATGCGCGGCATCGCCCTCACGATTTTCCTGAGCTTCTGGTTGATCTTCGCCGTCCTCATCGCCGCGTTCGCGGTCCTGCCGAACGAGGGGCCGAGCGTGCGCTTCGCGGACCATCTGCACCAGCACGGGCTGGTCGCCGCAGGTCTCTTCGAGCGTGAAGGCAAGTCGGCATGCGACGCGTACGTGGCAGTGCTCGCCGAGCGTGGGCGCATGGCATTGTCGCTCCTCGACGCATCTGGCCAGCTCGCATGTGGAGACGTCGTCGCGACCCATGCCACGCGCCGCGTTCTCACGGACGGTGCCGGCGTGTCGTTCACCGCCGCCGGCATCGCGCTCGACGGCTTCACGACTCTGCGACTGCGCCCGCCATTCCCTTACACCGCGGTGGTGCTGGCCATTCTCGTCTCCGGCATCGTGTGCTTCCTGGTGGCGCGATCCCTCGCTCGTCCCATTCGCGACGTGCGCGATGCCAGTCACCGTCTCGCGACGGGCGACCTGCAGGCGCGCGCCAGCGCCGCCACGTTCGTGCGGCACGACGAGATCGGCGATCTCGGCCGCCACTTCAACGCGATGGCCGGGCGCATCGAGGCGCTGGTGACCGCCCAGAACCAGATCCTCTCGGACATCTCGCACGAGCTCCGCTCGCCGCTGGCGCGCCTGCACGTCGCGCTGGAACTGGCGCGCCGCAAGGCAGGATCGGCAGCCGAGACCGATCTCGCGCGGATCGAGACGGAAGCCGATCGCATGAACGACCTGATCGGTCGCGTGCTGTCGCTCGCGCGTGCGGAGCACGACGAGACGGCCGAAGCGGCCGCGCGCCTCGACCTGGCCGCCCTGGTGCGCGACGTCGCCGCGGACGCGGATTTCGAGGCGTCGCAGCAGGAAAAGGCCGTGGATGTCGTGGTGTCTGCCCATCCGACGGTGAACGGGCGCGCGACGCTCATCGCCAGCGCCGTGGACAACGTGCTGCGCAACGCGGTCCGGCACACGCGCGCCGGCACGCGCGTGCAGGTGACGATCGATGAGACCGAAGACACCGCCGCGATCAGCATCCGCGATCACGGACCTGGCGTACCCGAGGCCGACATCGAGCGCATCTTCACGCCCTTCCACCGCGTCGGCACCGATCGGAGCCAGGCATCCGGTGGCGCGGGGCTCGGACTGGCGATCGCGCGCCGCGCGATCGCGCTCCACGAGGGGACGGTCGTGGCCGAGAACGCGGCCGGCGGCGGCCTGCGCGTGACGATCCGTCTGCCGCGCTGACACTTCTTTACACAACCGCGACACGTCGTGACGGGCATCGTGTGCGCGCCATCGTCCAACCTATCAGGACATGGCGATGGCAGGCATTCACGCTCGACTCTCTCTGATCGTTCTCACCGGCCTGACGGGAGGCTGCGTGGCACGGGCCGGTGTGCCGGTCACGGCCACGCCGGCACAATCGTCGGCCTGGGTATCGACGGCACACGGCGTCGTCACGACGAGCGCCGAGGACCTCTCGCAGTGGTGGACCCGCCTCGGCGATGAGACGCTCACGTCCCTCATCGAACGTGCGTCCCAGGAGAGCCCGACGGTGCAGCTCGCGCAGGCGAGGCTGCGGCAGTCGCGCGCGCAGCAGGCGCAGGCCGCCGCTGACCTGTGGCCGACGGTCTCGGCCTCGGGATCGGCCAGCGGGCGGCGCAGCGCGAACCGTGTGTTCTCGCCGGATGGATCGCAGACGGTCACCAACAACGTACTCACGGGGTCGTCTGGCGCCAGCCTGGACGCCAGTTGGGAACCCGACGTCTTCGGCGGCACGCGTCGCGGCATCGACGCCGCGCGCGCCGATCTCGCTGCAACAGTGGCGGACCTGCAGGCCACGCACGTGTCACTGGCCGCCGAAGTCGCACTGAACTACGCCGAGCTTCGGACGCTGCAGGCCAGGCTGGACATCGCACGACGCAACGAAGCCAGCCAGGCGGAAACGCTGGAGCTGACGGGTTTCCGTGCGCAGGCCGGTCTGGTGGGCAGCATCGACGTGGAGCAGGCGCGAGCGAACGTCGAGCAGACACGCGCGCAGATACCGTCGCTCGAGGCGAGCATCACGCAGGCCACCTATCGCCTGGCCACGCTGACGGGCGTCGCCGCAGGCACGCTGACCGAATCGTTGAGTCAGTCTGCGCCGCTGCCGTCCGTGCCCACCGGGATCGCCGTCGGCATTCCGGCAGACACGCTGCGGCAGCGCCCCGACGTGCGCGCGGCGGAATTGCGCATCGTGGCGGAGACCGCTCGCCTCGCGCAGGCCAGTCTGCGGCGTTACCCGCGGTTCTCGCTGTCGGGCACGCTCGGTGTCGAGGTGCTCACCGGTGCGATGACGGGCGGCACGACTACCGTGGCGTCGATGGCCGCCAGCGTTGCGCAGACGCTGCTGGACGGCGGACGCATCCGCCAGCAGATCGCCATTCAGAACGCCGTGCAGGAACAGGCGGTCGTGAACTACGAGAGCACCGTGCTCACGGCACTCGAGGACGTGGAGTCCGCGCTCGTGTCGTTCGAGTCCACGCGGCAGCGCCTGCAGTCGCTGCGGGCGGCCACCACGGCGGCCGAGAACGCGGTGCTCCTGGCGCGTAGCCAGTACAGCGCCGGCTTGACCGACTTCCAGACGGTGTTGAACACGGAACGCTCGGTGCTCACGCTGCAGGAGAGCGTGGCGCAGGGCGAAGGTGAACGCCTCAACGCCGTGATTCAGCTCTACAAGGCCATGGGCGGCGGCTGGTCGCTCGAGGCGACGGCCGCGACACTCGCGGGGAAGGCCACATCATGAAGACGACGCAGTCCCGCACGGACCTCTCGGCCATTCTCGCCACCGACACCGGATCGCGTCGCCTGACGCGCCTGGTCACCTGGGTCGTCGTCGCGTGCCTCATCGGCGGTGGCGTGTGGATCTGGCGGAGCCGCGCGCAGCAGGCAGCAGCGGCGGCGGCATCCACCCGTTACGTCACCGAAGCGGCCACGCGTGGCCGTCTCGACGTGAAGGTGGCTGCGACAGGTAACCTGCAGCCGACCAATACCGTCGAGGTGGGCAGCGAGCTGTCAGGCCTCGTCGAGTCGGTCTTCGTCGACGACAACCAGGCAGTCAGGAAGGGGCAGGAACTGGCCCGGCTCGACACGGAGCGCCTGCGCGATCAGATCACGCGATCGCAGGCGACGCTGGCGTCGGCGCAGGCACGCCTCGCGCAGTCGGAGGCCACGGTGAAGGAAGCGTCCGCCGCGCTCGACCGTCTCCGCGAGGTCTCGCGCCTGTCCGGCGGCAAGGTGCCATCGAAGGCCGAGATGGAGAGCGCGGAAGCAACGTCTGCCCGCGCCGAGGCCGATCGCGCCAGCGCTGTGGCGACGGTCACCGAGGCCAGGGCGGCGTTGAGCTCGGACCAGATCAATCTCTCGAAGGCGTCGATCCGGTCGCCGATCAACGGCGTCGTGCTGAAGCGATCCGTCGAACCCGGGCAGACCGTGGCGGCATCGCTCCAGGTGGCCACGCTGTTCACCATCGCCGAGGACCTCCGCAAGATGGAGCTCGAGGTGGACGTGGACGAGGCGGATGTCGGCCGCGTGGCGAATGACCAGGCGGCGACATTCACCGTCGACGCGTATCCGGACCGCACCTACACGGCCACGGTGGCGCGCGTGGCCTTCGGAGCCACGACGACCACGGATGTCGTGTCGTACGCGACGGTGCTGGTGGTCGAGAACGACGATCTCAGCCTTCGCCCCGGCATGACGGCGTCGGCCGACATCGCCACGGCGTCCGTCGAGAACGCGCTGCTCGTGCCCAACGCCGCGCTGCGCTTCACGCCACCCGCCACGGCCGCGGCGAACCGTGGATTCAGCATCATGCCTCGTCCCCCGCAGCAGGCGCCGCGGCAGACGGAAGCGACGCCGACAGACGGCTCGCGCACACTCTGGGTGCTGCGCGACGGACAGGCGGTGAGCGTGTCGGTCATTGTCGGGCAGAGCGATGGACGCCACACGGCCATCACGTCGGGCGAGCTGGCGGAAGGGGATCAGGTGATCACCGAGTACATCACGGAGACATCGTCATGACCATGGTGCTCGAACACGTGGCAACCGCGCCCCCGCCGGTCACGGCCGCCGATCCGCGCGACGTCATCATCGACGTCGCGGCCGTCACCAAGACCTATGGTGAAGGGTCGTCCGCGTTCCAGGCGCTGCGCGGCGTCACCTTCTCCATCCGCCAGGGCGAATTCGTCGCCATCACGGGTCCCAGCGGGTCGGGCAAGTCCACGATGATGAACGTCCTCGGCTGCCTGGACACACCCTCGTCCGGGCACTACCGCTTCCGTGACGTGCAGGTGGACCGCCTGTCGCGCAACCAGCGCGCGCTGTTGCGCCGGCACTGCTTCGGATTCGTGTTCCAGGGCTTCAACCTGCTGGCGCGCACCACGGCGCTCGAGAACGTGGAACTGCCGATGCTGTATCGCGGCGTCGGCAGTCGCGAACGCAGCCGGCGCGCGATGGAGGCGCTCGAACTGGTGGGCCTCACGCGGTGGGCGACGCACACGCCGGGCGAGCTGTCCGGTGGCCAGCAGCAGCGCGTGGCGATCGCGCGCGCGCTCGTCACCGATCCTGACGTGCTGCTGGCCGACGAGCCGACGGGCAACCTCGACACGCAGCGCAGCCGCGAGATCATCGATCTGATCACGTCGCTCAATCGCAGTCGTGGGCTCACCGTGCTTATGGTCACGCACGAGCCCGACATCGCGGCGCACGCCGACCGCACGATCCACTTCGTGGACGGCCTCGTGGATCGCGACACACGGAAGGAGCCGGTGCACTGATGCTGCTCAACACGATCCTGCTCGCCCTGCGCGGACTCGCCCGCAACAAGCTGCGGTCGTTCCTCACCATGCTCGGCATCGTGATCGGCGTGTCGGCGGTGGTCACGATGGTGACGCTCGGCAACGGCACCACGCAGTCGGTCTCCGCGCAGATCGCGAGCCTGGGGAGCAACCTGCTGATCGTGATGCCGGGGCAGCGAGGCGGGCCCGGATCGGCCGGGTCGTCAGCGGCTCCCTTCAAGGTCGCCGACGCCAGAGCGATCGAGGATCAGATCAGCGGCCTGCGAGCGGTGGCGCCGAGCGCGAGCCAGTCGACGACGGTCGTGGCCATGGCGCGCAACTGGACGACGTTGGTGACAGGCACCACGTCCGGCTACTTCACCGCCGCCAACTGGACGATCGCGTCAGGCCGCGTCTTCACCGAAGCCGAAGAACGATCGGGTGCGGCGGTGTGCGTCATCGGCGAAACGGTGCGGAACAAGCTGTTCGGTGCCGCCAATCCCGTTGGCAGCGTCATCCGCGTGAAGCAGTTCACCTGCGACGTCATCGGCCTGCTGGCGTCGAAGGGCCAGGCGTCGATGGGGCGCGATCAGGACGACACGGTGGTGATCCCGTTGCGGACGCTCCAGCGTCGCGTGACGGGCAATCAGAACGTGAGCCAGGTGACCGTCGCCGCTCGCGACGGCGTGTCCACCGATCGCGTCAAGGCGGCGATCGAAGAGCTGATGCGTGAACGCCGGCGGATCACGGCGGGCGAGAACGACGACTTCAACGTGCTCGACACGCGCGAGATCGCGCAGACGATGACCGGCACGACCAGGCTGCTCACGATGCTGCTCGGGGCGGTGGCCGGCGTGAGCCTGCTGGTGGGCGGCATCGGCATCATGAACATCATGCTCGTGTCGGTCACCGAGCGTACGCGCGAGATCGGCACGCGCCTGGCGATCGGCGCCCTCGAGCGGGAAGTGCTCTCGCAGTTCCTCATCGAGGCGGTCACGCTGTCGTCGCTCGGCGGAATCATCGGGCTGATGCTGGCCACCATCGCGTCCATCGTGTTGTCGGGTGCGATGAAGGTGCCCTTCGTGTTCGACACGCGCATCAACGTCATCGCCTTCGCGTTCTCGGCGGGCATGGGTGTGCTGTTCGGCTATCTGCCTGCCAGGCGCGCAGCGCAGCTCGATCCCATCGACGCCCTTCGCCACGAGTAGTCCGCGCATCAACGCGTGGCGCGCGACTTACGTGACAGCACGCGACGCAGATGGGGCTCGAGGCCGTCGGCCATGCGCTGGAAGCCGAGCTCCGTCGGGTGGCTGTCGTCGACGGTACCATCGCCGTCGGCGCCGAGCAGTGTCGCGCTCGACACGATGGTGATGAACCTGTCGCCCGCCTTGCGTCGGGCGTCGTGGATGCGCCTGAGCGACGCGTTGGACGAGGCGATGTCGGCGGCCTTCTGCGGACGGAAGCGACTGTTCGGATAGAGCAGATGTTCGACGAGCACGATGGGCGTGTGCGGTCGCGCGGCACGAATCGTCTCGATGAGGGCGGGTATGCGCTCGACGACCTGCGCGGGCGTCATGTTGGGCAGCGAGTCCAGCACGTACACGGCGGGATCGAGCTCGGCGAGCAGGCGCGCCATCTCGGGTTCCGCTTTCCCGTTGCCTGAGAATCCCAGATTGATCACCGGCAGGCCGAGCCGGCGGCCGAGGATGGCGGTGTACACCATGCCGGGCCGGCTGGCGCAGCAGCCCTGCGTGATCGACGTGCCATAGACGACGATCGGGCGTGACGAGGATCGCGGTTCGAAGCGGAACGCGGCTTCTTCCGGCACGCCGATCTCGAGGTGCGACACGCCGTTGTACAGCGGTAGATGGACGAGGAACTCGCGTGACACGGCCGTCATGCCCGTGATGACCTCCGCGTCGTTGGTCGGCGACTGCGTGGGCCGCGCGCCTCCCACGAATCGCCATGTGCCGCCCTCCTTCGCGTACACGTCGAGGCCGCTCACGCCCGTGGCCGGCATGTGCGGCAGCGCGAGTCGGTCGAGCGTGACGGTCCACCTGATGCGGATGCGCGTGGCGTTGCTCGTGAAGCGCAGGCTCAGCCCGGCCGAATGTCTCGACAAGTCCCACACCGGCTGCCTGACCACACCCTCGGCCCGCGCGGGCAGTCTGTCGAAGGGACGTGCCGTCTCGCGCCAACCCTGCCCGTCGAGCACGTCCTGCGTCACGGCGTGCCATCGCACCGGCAGCGGGGCGTCGGGCTCCGGCTGTGCACCGACGGTGCTCGGGATGAGAGTCAGGAGCAACAGGCAGAGTCGGATGGCCATGCGGGTGGATGGTAATGCCGAATGCCGCGATGCCGGGAATGCCGCAATGCGCAGGCGTGGCAGGAGCCTCTGTTCTGTTCCATCTGGCGGAACGTGGAAATACGTCGAAATTCCTGGCGGTATAGTCGGCGCGATGCGCGCGTCACGTGTACTCCTGACCGCGTCGGCGGTGCTGCTCGGCTCGCTGGCCGGTCTCGGTGCGTTCGCCTTCGACTACGGTGAAGGGCTCAGCTACTTCTCCACGGATCCGCGTGCCTGCAACAACTGTCACGTGATGAACGATGCGTACGCGTCATGGGGCAGCGGGCCCCATCACGCCGCGGCGCGCTGTGTCGATTGCCACCTGCCGCACGACTTCCTCGCAAAGTACATCGCCAAGGCCGACAACGGGTATCGGCACTCGAAGGAGTTCACGTTCATGGACTTCCATGAGCCGATCATGATCACGCCTCGCAACGCGCGCACCCTGCAGGAGAACTGCCTGCGGTGCCACACCGAGTTCGTTCACGACATCGTTCGCGGGAGCACCACGCGCGAAGACGCGGTGTCGTGCGTGCATTGCCATCGCAGCGCCGGTCATGGCGCGCGTCCGTGAAGGAGAGACGGCCTTGAGCGAGACGACACAGACATCCGGCCGCCGCACGAGAGGTCTCCTCGCCGCCATCGCGGTGGCGTGTGCGCTGGGCGTGTTCCTCCTTGCGGCGCTGCTGATGAACATGTTCGAGCGCAAGCAGGAAGCGCGCAATCCATACGTCCGCCTCGTGGAGGTGAGCGAGGAGACGACCGATCCGGCGCCGTGGGGCGTGAACTGGTCGCGCCAGTTCGACGACTACAAGCGCACGGCCGAATCCACCAAGACCACGTACGGTGGTTCGGAGACGCTGCCCGAGGAGAAGGCGAAGGTCTTCCCCTGGCTCACGCGGATGTTCGCGGGATACGCGTTCGCGATCGACTACCGCGACCGGCGCGGACACGCCTACATGCTCCACGACCAGGAGACGACGCGTCGCGTGACGGAGCGGCCGCAGCCTGGCGCGTGCCTCCAGTGCCACGCGTCGGTCATGCCCACGTATCGGCGTCTTGGTGATGGTGATGTCTTCAAGGGGTTCGAGGCGCTGGGCCGGCTGTCGTACCAGGATGCGCATGCGGAGGTCGTCAGGACGGGCTCCTCAAACCCCGTGACCGGCAACGGGGCGCCGTCGTTCGCGCATGTCGACGGCGCGCATCCGGTGAGCTGCGTGGACTGCCACGACGCCAGGACCATGGAACTGCGCGTGACGCGCCCGGGCTTCATCCGCGGCATCCAGGCGCTGGCGGCCGGATCGGCCGAGACGCCGCACCTCCAGAGCATCGAGCGCTGGCGTCGCGGCGAGCGCGCCACGCCCTACGACCCCAACGTCGACGCGTCGCGCCAGGAGATGCGGTCGTTTGTCTGCGGCCAGTGCCACGTCGAGTACTACTGCGGACCGAAGACCACGCTGTTCTACCCGTGGGACAACGGCCTCAAGGTGGAGCAGATCGAGCGCTACTACGACACGTACACGTTTCCCGACGGCGAGCGGTTCTACGACTGGACGCACGCAGAGACGGGTGCGCACGTGCTCAAGGCGCAGCACCCGGAGTTCGAGACGTGGAGCCAGGGCGTCCACGCCCGCAGCGGCGTGTCGTGCGCCGACTGCCACATGCCGTACAAGCGCGAAGGCGCGATGAAGGTATCCGACCACTGGGTGCGCAGCCCGCTGGTCAACGTGTCGCGCGCGTGCCAGTCGTGCCATCCGTACTCGGAGCAGGAACTGCAGGGACGCGTGGCGGTGATCCAGGGACGCACGCGCGATCTGCTCGATCGCTCCGCCGCTGCGCTCGTGGATCTGCTCGACGCCGTCGCGGCCGCGAAGACGCGCGGTGCCACGGAGGCGCAGCTGGCGCCGGCCCTGGCGTTCCACCGCAAGGCGCAGTGGCGGCTGGATTTCGTCGCTGCCGAGAACTCGATGGGCTTCCACGCACCACAGGAGACCGCTCGCGTCCTGGCCGAGGCGATCGACGACGCCCGTCAGGGCCAGTTGGCGGCCGCCGCGATCCCGCAGACGTCGCGGGTCACGAAATAGCGCGTCTTCCCAGCCAGGTGCGCGGTGTCAGACCGTGTCGGCCTTGGGCCTTGGGCCTTGGGCCTTGGGCCTTGGGCCTTCGGCCTTCTGGAGCGCTTCCGGTGCCCGGTGCCCGGTGCCCGCTGCCCGGTATCCCGCGTGCGCCCACCGCGACATCGGCGTTGATCTCCATGTGAACGGCATACGCGGACTGCTCGTGGGGCTCGTATTGTGCGCATCGCTCGCGGGGTGCGCCCTCGTCGACAAACTCTCGGGTGAAGGCGAAGCCAAGCGCATCAGGCGCGTCGGGCAGGCGGCGGAAGCCCTCGTCCTCGAGATTCGCGACACGGGGATCACCGTCGGCGACGATCCTGTCGTCGGATTCCGGCTCCAGGTGCGGCCCGCGTCGGGCCCGCCCTACGAAGTCGACACCCGCGGTCTGGTCAGTCGTCTCCACATCCCCCAGATTCAGCCGGGCGCCGTCCTTCCGGTCGCCATCGACCCCGCCGACCCCACCAAAGTTGCCCTGCGGATTTACAGGGACCGGTAGGGGAATGCCGCGATGCCGGGAATGACGGGAATGCTGGAAGCACAGAATCACGGCACTGCATTGGCAGGGGCGGGATTTCATTCGTCATTCGTCATTCCCCCTCATTCTCGGCATTCCCAGCATCGCGGCATTTGAAATGTCCAGATATTGACATCTGACCCGCTTCTGCTACTAGATATGGGGTTCACGGTCGCCGATCGATCCGATCGGGCGAAAGAGGGAATCCGGTGCGCTGCCTGCTGGCGGCAAGGCCGGAGCTGACTCCGCAACTGTAAGCGGCGAGCCAACCGCGCGTGCGCGTGCCACTGGTGCCACCAGCACCGGGAAGGCCAGGCGGCGTGGCGACGACCCGCGAGCCAGGAGACCTGCCGTGAGTGTTCACGTTTCTCGGGCGGGGATCCCCGAGGCCGCTGTGCGATGTGCCATCCGGAAGGTTCCCGGGGCCGTGTCGTGGCGTCCTCCTGTCTCCGTATCGGGACCAGGAGGCAGGCCCGAATGTCCGCTACGCTCGTCGCTGCACACGATCACCTCACACCCCCATCGCTGACTCCGGGCACGCTGCGCGTCATCAAGCGATCCGGTGCCGTCGCCGAGTGGGATCCCGGCAAGATCCGGGCGGCCATCGCCAGGGCCTTTCTCGCCGTCGAAGGTGCCGGTGCCACGGGATCGCCACGCCTGCACGAGATCCTCGAGACCCTGACGGCCTCGGTCTGTGACGCGCTCACACGGCGCGCCGGCGAGTCGCGGGCGTTGCACATCGAGGACATCCAGGATCAGGTCGAGCTCGCGTTGATGCGCGCCGAGCACCGCAAGGTGGCGCGCGCGTACGTGCTCTATCGCGAGGCGCGCGCGGAGGCGCGTCGCGCGGAACAGCCGACGCCGGCGCCGGAACCCGTTCTGCACGTGCGTCTCGTCGACGGCACGCAGGCGCCGCTCGACGTCGACGCGTGGCGTGCGCAGATCGCCCGCGCGTGCGACGGCCTGACGGGCGTGTCGGTGGACCGCCTGCTCGCCGACGCCAGGCGAAACATCTACGACGGCATCGCGGAGCACGAACTGCAGCTCGCGACGATCATGGCGGCGCGCGTCCTCATCGACGTCGATCCGGCACATGCGTACGTGGCGGCGCGACTGCTGCTCGACGACTTCACGCGCGACGCGATGCGTTTCGTGCTCG
The DNA here is from genome assembly GCA_964422175.1 of uncultured Luteitalea sp. Taxonomy (GTDB): domain Bacteria; phylum Acidobacteriota; class Vicinamibacteria; order Vicinamibacterales; family Vicinamibacteraceae; genus Luteitalea. The sequence continues at coordinate 26,629 of CAYRAE010000009.1, forward strand.
ACGACGTGCCTGCCGTGGTGGACGCCGACGCGTACGCGCGCTACTTCCCGGCGTTCGTCGAGAAGGGCGTCGCACTGGAACTGCTCGATCCGGCGCTCATCACGTTCGATCTCCCGCGCCTGGCGTCGGCGCTCGATCCCTCGCGCGACAGGCAGTTCCAGTTCCTCGGTCTCCAGACCCTGCACGACCGCTACGTGCTGCACAGCGACGGCACGCGCTTCGAGCTGCCGCAGGCGTTCTTCATGCGCGTGGCGATGGGACTCGCGCTGCGCGAAGACGACAGGGACGCGCGCGCGATCGAGTTCTACGACCTGCTCTCGTC
>CAYRAE010000009.1:27050-29602 GCA_964422175.1 uncultured Luteitalea sp.
TGCGCGAAGACGACAGGGACGCGCGCGCGATCGAGTTCTACGACCTGCTCTCGTCGTTCGACTTCATGTGCTCGACGCCCACGCTCTTCAACGCCGGCACGCGGCGGCCGCAGCTCTCGTCGTGCTTCCTCACGACGGTGCCCGACGATCTCGATGGCATCTTCAGCGCGGTGCGCGACAACGCGCTGCTCTCGAAGTACGCGGGCGGGCTCGGCAACGACTGGACGCGCGTGCGCGGTCTCGGCGCCCGCATCAAGGGCACCAACGGCGACTCGCAGGGCATCGTGCCCTTCCTGAAGGTGGCCAACGATACGGCCATCGCCGTGAACCAGGGCGGCAAGCGCGCAGGCGCGGTGTGCGCATACCTCGAGCCGTGGCACATCGACGTCGAGGAGTTCCTGGAGCTGCGCAAGAACACGGGCGACGAGCGCCGGCGCACGCACGACATGCACACCGCGTTGTGGATCCCCGATCTGTTCATGCAGCGCGTGGAGGCCGATGGCCACTGGACGCTGCTGTCGCCGGACGAGTGGCCGTCCCTGCACGAGGCCTGGGGACAGGCGTTTGCCGATGCATACGCGCAGGCGGAAGCCGCGGTCGATCGCGGCGAGGTGCGCGTACACAGACGCGTGCGTGCCGTCGATCTCTGGCGCCGGATGCTGACGATGCTGTTCGAGACGGGGCATCCATGGATCACGTTCAAGGACGCGTGCAACGCACGTTCTCCACAGCAGCACGACGGCGTGGTGCACTCCTCGAACCTGTGCACCGAGATCACGCTCAACACGACCGACGATGAGGTGGCCGTGTGCAACCTGGGGTCGATCAACCTCGCCGCGCACGTGACGGCAGCGGGCCTCGACACCGTCAGACTGCGGCGCACCGTGCACACGGCCGTTCGCATGCTCGACAACGTGATCGACATCAACTACTACACGATTCCGCAGGCGCGCCGCTCGAACCAGCGTCATCGTCCGGTGGGGCTCGGCGTGATGGGGTTCCAGGACGCGCTGCACCGCATGCGCGTGCCGTACGCGTCCGACGATGCCGTTGCGTTCGCCGACGCGAGCATGGAGCACGTGGCATACCACGCCATCGAGGCGTCGACCGATCTCGCGGCCGAACGCGGCAGGTACGAGACGTTCGATGGATCGCTCTGGAGCCGCGGCGTGCTGCCGTGCAATTCGATCGCGATCCTGCGCGAGGCGCGAGGCGAGGACGTCGCGGTCGACACGACGAGCCGTCTCGACTGGGCGCCGCTGCGCGCGCGCGTCATGGACGTCGGCATGCGCAATTCCAACGTGATGGCGATTGCGCCGACGGCGACCATCGCCAACATCTGCGGCGTGAGCCAGTCGATCGAGCCCACCTTCCAGAACCTCTACGTGAAGGCCAACATGTCCGGCAACTTCACCGTCGTCAATCCGTACCTGGTGGACGATCTGAAGGCCGCCGGGCTGTGGGACGAGGTGATGGTGAACGATCTGAAGTACTACGACGGCAGCCTCGAGGCGATCGATCGGATCCCCGCCGACCTGCGGACGCTCTACGCCACGGCCTTCGAGATCGATCCGGCGTGGCTCATCGCCGCCGCGGCGCGCCGGCAGAAGTGGATCGATCAGGCGCAGTCGCTGAACCTCTACGTCGATCGCCCCGACGGCCCGAAGCTCGACGCGATGTACCGCCTCGCGTGGCGCAGCGGGCTCAAGACCACCTACTACCTGCGATCGCGCGCCGCGACGCACGTCGAGCGGAGCACGCTGAAGGGCCCCGACGCGCGCCTGAACGCCGTGGTCGCTCCACCTGCCGGCGTCGTGAACGCCTGCGCGATCGACAACCCCGACTGCGAGGCCTGCCAGTGACCGCCGTGACCACCAACCATCTCTCCACCACGACGGGCCTCGGCGAGATCGATCGCTCCGGCGCGCGTCCGCGCGTCGACGACAAGGCGATGATCAACTGCCGCGCCGACGTGAACCAGTTGCTGCCGCTCAAGTACCGCTGGGCGTGGGAGCGCTATCTCTCGGCGTGCAACAACCACTGGATGCCGACGGAGGTGTCCATGCAGGCCGACATCGCGCTGTGGAAGTCGCCCACGGGCCTGTCCGACGATGAGCGGCGGATGGTGAAGCGGAACCTCGGGTTCTTCGCCGCGTCGGAGTCGCTCGTCGCCAACAACATCGTGCTCGCGATCTACAGGCACCTCACCAATCCCGAGTGCCGGCAGTACCTGTTGCGGCAGGCGTTCGAGGAGGCGATCCACACGCACACGTTCCAGTACATCTGCGAGAGCCTCGGCCTCGACGAGGGCGAGCTGTTCAACATGTACAGGGAAGTGCCGGCGATCACCGACAAGGCGTCGTGGGCGCTCCGCTACACGCAGAACCTGTCGGATCCACAGTTCACGACAGGCACGCCCGAGGCCGACAGGGCGTTCCTGCGCGACCTCGTGGCGTTCTACGTCGTGTTCGAGGGGATGTGGTTCTACACGGGCTTCGCGCAGATCCTCTCGCTCGGCCGGCGCAACAAGATGGTGGGCATCGCGGAGCAGT
>CAYRAE010000010.1:0-8965 GCA_964422175.1 uncultured Luteitalea sp.
GAGCATCGCGCCCCAGCTCGGCGTCGGCGGCTGCACGCCAAGTCCGAGGAAGCTCAGGGAGGCCTCCGCCACGATGGCGCCCGCCATGCCGAGCGTGGCCTGCACCAGCACCGCGGGATACGCCGACGGCAGCACGTGCCGCAGGAGAATCCCTGGTGCCGACGCACCGAGGCTGCGAGCCGCCTGAACGTACTCGAACTCACGCGCCTTGAGCACCTGCCCGCGCACCAACCTCGCGTACCCCACCCATCCGATCGCCGTCAGGGCGATCACCACGTTCCGCAAGCTCGGGCCGAGTGCCGCCACGAGCGCGATCGCCAGGAGGATGCCCGGGAACGCCATGAGGACGTCGATGACGCGGCCCACGAGCGTGTCGAGCCACCCGCCTGCATAGCCTGCCGCTCCACCCACGAGCACGCCGACCACGGCCGACACCGTGACCACCGTGACGCCCACCAGCAGCGACACGCGCGCGCCGGCGAGCAGCCGCGACAGGATGTCGCGTCCGAGCTCGTCGAGTCCGAGCGGATGCGCCCAGGTGGGACCGGCCAGTCGCAGCGCGAGCTCCTGCGTGCGCGGATCGGCCGACACCAGCCACGGGCCGGCGATGGCCGCCGCGGCGATCGCCACCACGAGCGCCAGTCCGATCCGCAAGTTCATTCGTACCGAATCCGTGGATCGGCGAACCCGTACGCGAGGTCGGTCAGCAGGTTGACGGCGACGTACGTGACGGCGATGAGCAGGATGCAACCCTGCACCATCGGGTAGTCACGGAACTGGATCGACTGGATCAGAAGTCGGCCGAGCCCGGGCCACGCAAAGATCGTTTCGGTGACGATCGTCCCCGTGAGCACGGCACCGAACTGCAGCCCGACGATCGTGATGATGGGGATCAGCCCGTTGCGCAGCGCATGACGCAGCACGGTGCGTGACGCCGACAGCCCGCGTGCCCGCGCGGCGCGCACGTACAACTCCCGAAGCTCCTCCACCAGCGACGCGCGCGTCATCCGCGCGAGGAACGCCGCCAGCGCGAGTCCCAGGGTGAGCGCCGGCAACACGAGATACGCCGGCGGTACTCGCGGCACCGATCCGATCAGCATCTCCGACGAAGGGCCGCGTCCCGAGATCGGCAGCCAGCCCAGATGCACGCCGAACAGCAACGCCAGCAGGGGGCCGAGCCAGAAGTTCGGCATCGAGACGCCAACGAGCGCCAGCGTCATCGCCAGCGTGTCCACCCACGTGTTGGCGCGCACCGCGGCGATGATGCCGAGCGGGAGAGCCACGGCCATCGCGACAGCCATGGCCGTGACGGCCAGCAATACCGTCGCGCCCAGCTTCTCTGACAGCTCGGTCGTCACGGGACGTCCCGTGCGAAGCGACTGCCCCAGCTGCCCACGCACCGCATCGCGGAGGAACCGCCCGTACTGCGCCGGCAGCGGATCGTCGAGCCCCAGCTTCGCGCGCAACGCGGCAACGTCGGCCGGCGTGGCCGCCTCTCCCAACATCGACACCGCGGGATCCCCGGGCACCATGTGGATCAACGCGAACACGAGCGTCGCGACACCGAGCAGGACCGGCACGGTCAGCAACAGCCGCCGGATCAGGAAACGCAGCATGGATCGGCCGCTATGGTAGTCGAGAGTCCGTGTCTCCCTCGTCCAGACCGAGCCGCCGTACCAGCTTGCTCAGTCCCTGACGTGTCAGCCCGAGATCGCGCGCGGCCTGCGACGGCCGACCACCCGCACGAGTCAGGGCTTCGCGGACGTACGTCGCTTCGAACTCCCGGCGTGCCGCCTCCAGGCCGGAACGACACATGTAACTCGTGGCCTCGGTGCGTCGAACGTCAGGGGGCAGGTCCTCGACGGTGACGCGTCCGCGCGGCGGCACGCGGACCGCCAGCGCCGACAGGGTGTTCTGCAATTGCCTGACGTTGCCGGGCCAGTCACTCCGCGAAAGCACGTCGAGCACGCGTCCCTCGAGTCGCGCACGACTCCCGACGCGAGCCGTACAGTCGTGCCAGAGATGGCGAGCCAGTTCGGGGATGTCCTCGCGCCGCTCGCGCAACGCCGGCATGCGTACGCGTACGACGTCGAGCCTGTAGAACAGATCGGCTCTGAACGTCCCCCGCCGCACGGCGTCCTCGAGCGAGACGTTGGTCGCGGCGATCACGCGGACGTCGACCCGGCGTGACTGGTTCTCGCCCACGCGACGCACTTCCCCGTCCTGCAGCACGCGCAACAGCTTCGCCTGCGCCCGCGCGCCGAGCTCACCGACTTCGTCGAGGAAGAGCGTCCCGCCATCGGCTTCATCGAACAGGCCGACGCGATCGGCGGCGGCACCCGTGAACGCACCGCGCACGTGACCGAACAGCTCCGACTCGATCAGTTCGTCGGGCAACGCGGCGCAGTTGATCGCCGCGCACCGGCGATGCCGGCGCGGTCCGAGTCCGTGAATCGCGCGCGCCGCCAGTTCCTTGCCGCACCCGCTCTCGCCGCGAATCAGCACGGGAAACGGCGCCCGCGCCGCCAGCGCGATCTGCGCGCGCACGTCCCGCATCGTCGTGCTGCTGCCGACCAGCGTCTGCTCCAGTCCGGGCGCGGCGGGGCGCTCCAGCGTGGGCCGCGCACACACGCGCGGTGCCACGAGTCTGGCAAACACCGTCAGCAGCGGCTGGTGGTCGAGGCCCACCTCACGCGACGTCCACGTCCCGCCCACGTACACGGTCGACCCGTCACTCAGTTCGTGACGGCCCACGGCGAACCAGCCGTCGACAGCCACCATCGAATCGACGCCGTCGAGAGCGGCGAGACGCGACCACGCATCGATGGCGGCCATGTCGCCCTCGTGTGCCACGGCGCGCACCTCACCGCACGTCCGTACCAGGATCCCTGCGGCGCGTGCCCGCGTGTGCCGGTGCACCGCTCGGCACGCGATCGTCAGAGCGTCCTCATCCCGGCGCGCATCGTCCACCTGCGCGCTGACATCGAGCAGTTCCAGGTGCGTCATGAGTGCACGATCTCCTGCAGGCGCGGCGACCCATGAGAAGGCTGGGCACGCCGGAGCCTGCGACGAGGCGCGCCAGGCTCGACCAACGAGGCGCGCAGCTGCTGCGTGGTGAAGGACCCGCCGACACGGCGGGCCCGGGGTGCGCGTGTGCAACACCACCGCGGGCCACGAGGCCGATGCCGGCGACTGGCGAGCGATCGCGGCGACGCGTCCGCCGGCAGCTGTCCACGCGATCAACACGTCGCGGGCGCGGTCGGCGTCGTCAGCCGGTACTGCTACGAACACGGGCGGGCACCGAGCGGGGTGCGTGCCGCCAGCCGTGTGCTGCAGCACGGCGAGCATCGGCAACACGACGGGCACCAGACCCGCGCGCGCGGCGACGCACGCAAGACTGCACCACTCCTCCACTCCGTTCACGGTCGTCACGCCAATGCGACGTGTCGTCCAGTCCGATGGCCAGACGATCGGAGCACCCTGCCGACGAACAGGCCCGGGCGGGCGCGCGGGCACGGTGGCGATCACACCGCGCGCAATCCAGCGCCCCACGGCATCGCGTGCGAGCCAGTTGTCGAGGTACACCTGTGATGACCCGAGACGCGCAGGCCAGGTACGACGGGTGAGGCCCGCAGGGCCGACCCTCCCTGGCGCCGCTGTCGGCGGCGCCGGCTCTCCGGGCCCGGCGTCCGCCGGGCGCCATGCATCGACGGCGTCGCGCGGCACGACTGTCGAAACGAGCCGCACGGGCCATCCCGTGGCGAGGTCGAACAGGCCCTCCGACGTCTCCAGCAGCCGTCCGGCGCGCAGACCGGAGGCCACGACAGGTACTCGCGACATGCCGCGATCCAGAGCAAGGGGCTCGCCAGCGCGCATGGCGCGCAATACCGGCGGAAATGCGCGATCCGATGGCAGGACACTGCGGAATCTGCACACCTCGGACCCTCGCAACGCAGCAGGAAGTAGAATCGTCGCCGATGCTGCGCTTCCTCACGGCAGGTGAATCACACGGACAGGCCCTCGTGGCGACGGTCGAAGGACTGCCGGCGGGACTGCCGATCGATCAGGACCTGCTCGCACGCGACCTGCGGCGGCGACAGCTCGGCTATGGCCGGGGCAGGCGCATGCAGATCGAGACCGACACCGCGGAGATCCTCAGCGGCGTCCGCAAGGGCGCCACGCTCGGCAGCCCTGTCGCGATGCTCATCCGCAACCGCGACTGGAAGAACTGGCAGCAGACGATGCACGTCGGTGCGGAAGCGCCGGCTGACGCAACCGGGGCGCGCCGTGCGCCTGTGACGCGGCCACGTCCCGGCCATGCCGATCTCGCAGGGGCGCTGAAATACGACCGCGCGGACATGCGCGACATCCTCGAACGGGCCAGTGCGCGAGAGACAGCCGCGCGTGTGGCCGTCGGCGCGCTCGCACGTCAGTTGCTCGCCGCGCTCGACATCCACGTGGTGAGTCACGTCTTCACGCTCGGTCCCGTGACAGCCGGCGATCCGCTGGCGTACACGTTCGAGCAGGCGGCGGCGATCGACGACGAGGCGCCGCTCCACTGCGTGGACGAGGCGCTGCAGCAGCAGATGATGGAGGCGATCGACGCGGCGCGCGCGGCGGGCGACACGCTCGGCGGCGCGTTCGAAGTGATCGTGCGTGGCCTGCCGGCGGGACTCGGTTCGTACGTGCAGTGGGACCGCAAGCTCGACGGCCGCCTCGCGCAGGCCGTGATGTCCATCCCCGCGATCAAGGCAGTGGGTATCGGCAAGGGCGTGGGCGTGGCCGCCGTTCCGGGCTCGCACGTGCACGACGAGATCCTGTTGCCGGCAGACGCCGCGCCACGCGTGCTCGGCGTGGTGCGCCCGACCAACCGCGCCGGGGGACTGGAGGGCGGCGTGACCAACGGCGAAGACCTGCGCGTCAGCGGGTACATGAAGCCGATCTCCACGCTGATGAAACCGCTGCGCTCGGTGGACCTCCAGACGATGCAGGAGTCGCCGGCGGCGATCGAGCGAAGCGACGTATGTGCCGTGCCTGCTGCCGCGGTCGTGGGTGAAGCGATGGTCGCGTTCGTGCTCGCTGACGCAATCATGGAGCGCTTCGGCGGCGACACGCTCGACGACATCCGCGCGGCCGTCGCGCACGCCCAGGCGCGCGTGAGCCACCGCTTCCAGCCGGCGGCCGCAGACGCCTGATCAACGATGCGCCGGCCGATCCTGCGCTACGGCGCGCCAGTACTCCAGCAGAAGGCGGCCCCCATCGCAGCGCTCACGCCGGACATCGACACGCTCATCGACGACATGCGCGAGACGATGCACCAGGCGATGGGCGTGGGCCTGGCGGCGCCACAGGTCGGCGAATCCGTGCGCGTCTGCCTCGTCGATCTGTCGGGCGGCGCGCGTCCCGATCAGACGATCGTGCTCATCAATCCGGACGTCATCGAGCGCGACGGTCTGCAGTTGAAGGAAGAAGGGTGCCTGAGCGTGCCCGGTATCGAAGCGACGGTTCCGCGCCCGCTGCGCCTCACCGTACGCGCGATGGATCGCGACGGCGACATCAGGGAGATCCGCGCCGAGGGCCTGCTGGCCCGCGTCATCCAGCATGAGGTCGACCATCTGAACGGCATCCTCTTTCTCGACAGGCTCCGTCCCGAGTATCGCTGGACCCTGACGCGCCGGATCGCACGCCTGAGGCGCGCCGGGAAATGGTGAGGATCTCCTGACATGACGCCTCTGCGTATCGCCGTCTTCGGCACACCGGCGTTCGCCGTCCCCACGCTCGATGCCCTGCTCGCCTCCGAGCACGACGTCGTCGGCGTCGTGACGCAACCCGATCGTCCACGCGGGCGAGGACAGCACGTCAGCGAGTCGCCCGTGAAGACGCGCGCACGACTGGCCGGCGTCCCGGTGCTGCAGCCGACACGCCTTGCCGACGAGGCGTTCCTCGCGGCCTTTCGCGAGTGGCGCGTGGATCTCGGCGTGGTGGCCGCCTACGGCCGCCTGCTGCCGCAGGTCCTGCTCGACATCCCGCCGCGTGGCCTCATCAACGTCCACGCGTCGCTGCTGCCGGCCTGGCGCGGCGCCTCGCCGATTCAGCGGGCGGTGCTCGATGGCGACGCCGTGACGGGCGTCACGATCATGCGCGTCGTGCTCGCACTCGACGCCGGGGCGATGCTGGCACGCGTCGAACTGCCGATCGCTCCCAGCGACACGGCCGGGACGCTCGAATCCCGGCTGTCCGTGGCCGGCGCGCACCTGCTGCGTGACGTGGTCGACAGGATGGGACGCGGCGAAGCCATCGCCGAAGAACCGCAGGACGACACGAAAGCGACGCTGGCGCCGAAGATCGAGAAGCAGGACGGGTTCATCGACTGGACACGTCCGGCCGTCACGCTTGACCGCCACGTCAGGGGCATGCAGCCGTGGCCCGGCGCGTTCACGTTTGTCGACGGTCAACGTGTCGTCATCCGCGAGGCCGCTGTTGACGCGCGACCCGCAGGAGACACCGTCCCCGGCGGTCTCGTCGACCGCGACGGCGACGCCGTGGTGTTCGCGTGCGGCGACGGCACGACGCTGCGCGTGCGCCAGGTGCAGCCCGAAGGGAAACGCGTGATGACTGCGCGTGAATGGCTGCAGGGCCGTCGCACTCCGCTGCCGGTCCTGGCCGGTCCGCACGCATGATCGCTCCCGCGCGCCGAGCGGCCACCGACGTGCTCCTTGCCGTCGATGCCGGACGACACGACCTGCCGACGGCGCTGGCCCAGGCGCACGCCGGCCTCGCCGACGCGCGCGACAGGGCCCTGCTCACCGAGCTCGCCACGGGCGTGCAACGCTGGCGGCTCGCACTCGACTTCTCCATCCACGCGCTCACGGGCAAGCAGCCCGGCGACCTCGACCCCGAGGTACGCACCACCCTTCGACTCGGCGTGTATCAGCTGTGGCACGCCACGCGAACGCCCGCGTCGGCGGTCGTGCACGACGCCGTGGAGATCGTCAAACGCGGCCCGCGCCGCAGTGCGTCGGGGATGGTGAACGCCGTGCTGCGTCGGGTGGCACGCGAGGGCATGCCGCGACTGCCCGAGTCGCCGCGCGTCCCTGTCGACGATCCGCGCTGGCGGTCGCAGGCGCTCGCGTACCTCGCCATCGCCCACTCACACCCCGCGTGGCTCGTGGAGCGGTGGCTCGACAGATTCGGGTACGACGCCACCGAGGCGTGGGTCCGCTACGACAACATGCCGGCCGACGTGACGGTCTGGCGCACTGACGGCGCCACGCACGAAGACGTCGAAGGCACGCCGACACGCTACGTCCCCGGTGGGCTCACGCTGACGAGCGGACGCGACGCCATCGGTCTCGTTGCCACGGGTCGTGTCTACGCACAGGACGAGGCGTCGGCGGCCGTCGGCTTCGTCGCGGCGAGCGTGGCGCGCGGGCGCGTGCTCGACGCCTGTGCGGCACCCGGCGGCAAGACGCTCGCCATGGCGCCGCGGACATCCGGCGGCGTCAAGCTCATCGCAAGCGATCTGCGCGCGAGGCGCGTGGCTCTTCTGGCGCAAACGCTGGGCCGCGCACAGCAACGGCACGTGGCCGTGCTGCGCAGCGACGCAAGCCGCCTGCCGTTCGAAGGATCGCTCGACACCGTGCTGATCGACGCACCGTGCTCTGGGCTCGGTACGCTGCGCCGCGACCCCGATGTCCGCTGGCGGCGCACCGCCGCGGATCTGCCGGCGCTCGTCGCGACGCAGCGCGCGCTCATCGAGGAGGGCCTGCGCGCGATGCGCCCCGGAGGCGCGCTCATCTACGCGACATGCTCGAGCGAGCCCGAGGAGAACGAGTCGCTCGTTACCGACGTCCTCCGCGACCATCCCGACCTCGCACGCGTGGACCTGCGACAGGTGGGTCTGCCGTCAAGCATGACTCCTCTACTCACCGCGGATGGTGCGCTGCGAACGTGGCCGCACGTCCACGGGCTCGACGCCTTCCATGCGGTCGCCCTGCGCGTCGCGGGTAAGATCGAGGACTGATGGAGGCGCGACGCGGGTTCACCGGGCGGGTGTGGGGCCTGGGCAAGCTGCTGGTGCTGCTGGCTCTGCTGGGCGTCACGTACGCCGTCTCGTTCGGTATGGCGATGCGCCTGGCCCTGCGGACGCGGGATGTCCGTGTGCCCGACCTGCTGGGGCGCAGCGTCAACCAGGCGAGCACGTCGCTGACGGAACTCGGGCTGCCGCTCAAGGTGGAAGAAACACGGCGTTCCGATCCGAAGGTTCCGGCGGGGTTGATTCTGGCGCAGGATCCGCTGGCCGGCAGCACGGCCCGCCGGCCGCGCAGTGTGAAGGTGTGGCTCAGCGCGGGCCCGACGGTGAGCCGCGTGCCCGCCGTGTCAGGGCTGACCGAACGCACCGCGCAATTGCGACTCGAAAGTGAAGGCATCGGCATCAGGAGCCTGTCGGCCATCCGATCGTCGGCCTTCCCTGCCGGTGTCGTCGTCGCGCAGAATCCGCTCCCGGGATCCGCAGCCGATACCGTGGCGCTCCTCGTGAACCGCGGCGAGAGAGGCGCCACGTACGTGATGCCAGATCTGATTGGTGTCAGCGCGTCCCAGGCGGCCCGTCTCCTGCGCGACCGCGGGTTCCGCGTGGCACTCGTGGCCGAGCAGCCCTACCCCGGTGTCCCACCCGGCATCGTCCTCAGGCAGTCGCCGCTCGGCGGTTTCCAGATCGCCCCCGGTGATGCCATCTCGCTCGAGGTGAGTCGATGAGCGTGCTGATCGCGCCGTCCGTGCTGAGCGCCGACTTCGCGGCCCTCGGAGACGCGGTACGCCTGGTGGCGGACGGCGGCGCCGACTGGATCCACGTCGACGTGATGGACGGCCGCTTCGTGCCCAACATCAGTATCGGCGTGCCTGTGGTGGAGGCGCTGGCACGGGTGTCGCCGCTGCCGCTCGACGTCCACCTGATGATCGTCGA
>CAYRAE010000010.1:9065-10229 GCA_964422175.1 uncultured Luteitalea sp.
TGCCGGTATCAGCAGCCGGCGCGGTACGATGATGAGTTGGAGATCCGGACCGCGGGCCGAATGGCGAGCGGCGTCAGGGTCGAGTTCTCGTATGAGCTGGTCCGCCTGGCCGACCTTCGCGTCCTGGCCACGGCGCGGACCCTTCATGTCCCCGTCACACGCGATGGGCGGCCCTGCCGCCTGCCTGTGGCGCTGAGGGAGATTTTCGCGTGAGGGCACTCGTCACAGGAGCGGCAGGGTTCATCGGCTCGACGCTCACGGACCGGCTCCTCGAACGCGGCGTCGACGTCGTCGGTATCGATTGTTTCACCGACTATTACCCGCGCGCGCTCAAGGAAGGCAATCTCGCGACCGCCCGCCAGTCGTCGCGCTTCAGGTTCGTCGAGGACGACCTGCTCTCGACGGATCTCGACGCGCTGCTGGACGGGGTGACGCACATCTTCCATCTCGCCGCGCAGGCCGGCGTGCGCAAGAGCTGGGGGCGCGATTTCGACGTCTACGTCAGCAACAACATCTCCGCTACGCAGCGACTGCTCGAGGTGTGTGCCGGCCGCCCTGTCGAACGGATCGTCTATGCCTCGACGTCGTCGGTGTACGGCGACGAGGCCACGATCCCGATGCGTGAAGACCAGCGCCTGCAGCCCGTCTCGCCGTATGGCGTCTCGAAGCTGGCCGCCGAACACCTCGGACACCTGTACCACGTGAACCATGGTGTGCCGTTCGTGGCACTGCGGTACTTCACCGTGTACGGTCCCCGGCAGCGGCCCGACATGGGCTTCCATCGCTTCCTGTCGGCGGTCATGGACGGCCGTCCGCTCGCACGCTACGGCGATGGCGAGCAGACTCGCGACTTCACGTTCGTCGCCGACGCCGTCGCCGCGACGATGGCCGCTGGCACTTCAGGGGTGCCGGGCCGCGTCTACAACATCGGCGGTGGTTCGCGTGTCACCGTCAACCGCGTGTTCGAGATCATCGGTGACATCGTCGGTCGTCCCGTGACGATCGATCAGCAACCACCACAGAAGGGCGACATGCGCGATACGTACGCCGACACGAGCCGCGCCGCGGTCGACCTCGGCTTCGCGCCGTCTGTCACGCTGGAACAGGGATTGGCAGAAGAGTACGCATGGCTACGCAGCACACGAGCATGATTCGGACGACAGC
>CAYRAE010000010.1:10329-28878 GCA_964422175.1 uncultured Luteitalea sp.
GCGCTGCTGCCGGAAGTGCTCGAGAAGGAGCGGATCGCGCGCGACCGCATGAGCGAGTCGATCTACAAGGTCGGTTTCTTCTACCACCGATCGCGCTGGTATCCGGGCGCGATCTCGCGGTTCCGCCAGGTGCTGCAGGAGGATGCGCAGTTCACCAACCGCGACGCCGTGTACTACTACCTCGCCGACTCGCTCGTGGCTGTCCGCCTGGAAGCCGAAGCGCTCCCGTTGCTGGACCGCCTCCAGGCCGAGTTCGAAGAGAGCGAGTTCCTCGCGAAGGGTGCGGCGCTGCGCGATCGCGTCCAGACGATGCTGTCGCAGCGTACGCCGGGCCTCCCCGACGGTGCGCCAGCGAGCGCCACACCGGCAGCCCCCGCGGCGCCGGCAGCGCCCGCCGCGGCCGACACACCGGTGGTCACGCCGCCAGCCACGCCGGTGGTGGATGTCAAACCGAAGACGGCGGTTCCTTCCTCAGAACGTCGTTGAAGCGCCGGTAGTAGTCCACCGCGGACCACACCGCGAGCGCGAGCATCACCCACAGCGCCACGGGGCCCACCCAGTCGAGTGGGAACGGGACGCTGGGCGCCAGCAACAGACCGAGGATGGCCGTCACCTGCGCGGTCATCTTGCCCTTGCCGAGCTCCGAGGCGGGCATCGCCACGCCTCGCGCTGTTGCGACGCTGCGCAGTCCGGTCACCGCCAGCTCGCGCCCGACGATGATCGTCACCATCCAGGCCGGCGCGCGATCGAGCTGGACGAGCGAGATCAGCGCACCGAGCACCAGCAGCTTGTCGGCCAGCGGGTCGAGCCACTCGCCAACGGCCGTGACCTGCCGCCGACGGCGCGCGAGCCAGCCGTCGAGGAAGTCGGTCAACGACGCCAGCGCGAAGATCAGCGCTCCCAGGAAGTCGCTGTGGACGCCCGTCCAGTCCCAGCTGCGCGGCGGCGTGAGCATCACGACCACCAGCAGCGGCACCAGCACGATGCGAACGATCGAGAGCGTGTTCGGGAGGTTCAGCATCGGCAGGTGCCGGGTCATTGTACCCGGCGACGGATGGGCCGCCGGGACGTGCGCTATCATCGTGTTCTGAGATGAAGGCCATTCTTCTGGCAGGCGGTAAGGGCACGCGCCTGCGCCCCCTGACACTCCACACGCCGAAGCCCATCGTTCCGATTTTCAACAGGCCGTTCCTGATGTACCAGCTCGATCAGCTGCGTCAGGTGCCTGAAGTCACCGAGGTGATCCTCAGTCTGAACTACCAGCCGCGACGCATCGAGGAGACGTTCGGCGACGGCGAGGCACTCGGCATCAAGATTTCGTACGCGGTGGAACCGCAGCCGCTCGGCACGGGCGGTGCGATCAAGTACGCCGCGCAGACCGTGCAGGACTCGGTGATCGTCCTGAACGGCGACGTCCTCCAGGCGATCGACCTGCAGGCCGTGATCGCGCGACACCGTGCGGCACAGGCCAAGGCGACGATCGTCCTCACGCCGGTGGAGAATCCGTCGGCCTACGGTCTCGTGGAAACAGACGCCGACGGCAACGTGCAGCGCTTCCTCGAGAAGCCCGGCCAGGACGAGATCACCGTCAACACGATCAACGCGGGCATCTACGTGCTCGAGCCCGAGACGCTCGATCGCATTCCCGACAACGAGGCGTACTCGATCGAGCGGCAGTACTTCCCGTCGCTCGTCGCCAACGGCGAGCGGTTCGTCGCCTACGTCAACGACGGGTACTGGATCGACATCGGCACGCCGGAGAAGTACCGGCAGGTGCACCGCGACATCATGGACGGCCGCTATCACGCGGCGCCGTTCCTGGATCGTGCCGGCGGCATCGTCGATCTCGGTGCGCGCATCGAGCGTGACGTCCGGATCGACGGACCGTGCTTCCTCGACGAGGGCGTGGTGATCAAGGCAGGCGCCCACGTCGGTCCGTATGCGGTGATCGGCAGGCAGGTGCAGATCGACGAGCAGGCGCAGGTGCGCGACTCGGTGGTCTGGGCCAACTCGGTGATCGGCGCTGAAGCCACCGTCGACGGGGCCCTCGTGGGCCGCAACAGCCACATCGGACGCAGTTCGGTCGTGAGCGAGGGGCGGATGCTCGGCGATCGCACCACGGTGACCGACTTCAGCAGGCTCTGAGCCGCCGCGCGACCCGGAGGTCGCGCGACTTCCTCGAACGTACCCGGCACCAGGACGCGCATTGCCATGGCAGACGTGAACGTGGTCGATCCCAGCATCTTCAAGGCGTACGACGTACGCGGGCTGTATCCGTCGGAAATGAACGAGACGGCCGCGCACGACATCGGCGGCGCCTTCGTCACCTACCTGAAGGCCCGCCGCATCGGCGTGTCGCGCGACATGCGCACCTCGTCGCCCGGGCTGGCCGACGCGCTGATCGAAGGCGCGCGGCAACAGGGGTGCGACGTGATCGACTACGGGATGCTGCCGACCGACGTGATGTACTTCGCGGTGTGCCGCGACGGACTCGACGGCGGCGCACAGATCACGGCCTCGCACAACCCGAAGGAGTACAACGGCGTCAAGCTCGTATCGCGCGAAGCGCGCCCCCTGAGCGGCGACGCGGGCATCAAGGAGATTCGCGAGATGATCATGGCTCGCGAACTGCCGCCCGGCACACCCACGCGCGGGGCGTACGAGCGCCGCGACGTGATCGACGGGTACCTGACGCACATCTTCAGCTTCATCGATCCGGCGATCATCAAGCCGTTCAACTGCGTGCTCGATGCCGGCTCCGGCATGGGCGGACTGATCGGTCCGAAGATCTTCGAGCGATTGCCGTGTCGCACCACCCATGTCGCCATGGAGGTGGACGGCACGTTCCCGCACCACGAGTCCAACCCGCTCATCGAAGAGAACCGCCGGACCGTGACGGCCACGGTCCTCGAGACGGGTGCCGACATCGGCATCGCCTGGGATGGTGATGCCGATCGCTGCTTCTTCATCGACGGGACGGGCGACTTCGTCGCGGGCGATTTCGTGACGGCGCTTCTGGCCGAGGCGTTCCTGATGAAGTCGCCGGGCGAGAAGATCATCTACGACGTCCGCGCCAGCCACGCCGTCAAGGACATCGTCGAGCAGTACGGCGGCACGGCGCTCATGAGCCGCGTGGGACACGCGTTCATCAAGCAGCGCATGCGCGCCGAGAACGCGATCTTCGGCGGCGAGGTCACGGGACATTACTATTTCCGCGACAACTGGTACGCCGACAACGGCTTCATCCCGGTGCTGCTGATCCTCGAGTTGATGTCACGCAAGGGCCAGACGCTCGCGGAACTCCTCGCGCCGCTTCGTGCGAAGTACTTCATCTCGGGCGAGATCAACACGAAGCTGCCGAGCATGGCCGACGCCGACGCGCGCATCGCGGCGATCACGGCCCGCTACGCCGACGGCCACGTCTACCATCTCGACGGCGTGTCTGTGGAGTATCCCGACTGGCACTTCAACGTGCGCAAGTCCAACACCGAGCCCTTGCTCCGGCTGAACCTCGAAGCAACGTCGCAGGCCCTGATGGAGCAACACCGCGACGAGATTCTCGGCCTGATTCGCTCGTAGCCACGCCCCTGCGCCTCGCTTCGCCGGGTCGAGAAGAAGACCAGGGCCTCGTCGCGTCGTACACAGCCGAAGCATTCGCGCATTGCGAGCTTCCGGCGGGCGGCGAATGACAGGACCCGCCGTCAGCGGATTGACTCAGCGAAATCCGACGTTGATAATGGGAGGCCGCGTGAGCGGGCTTAGCATAGTGGTAATGTCCTGGCTTCCCAAGCCAGTCAGACGGGTTCGATTCCCGTAGCCCGCTCCACTTCAGTCCTCACACCCATCAGGTCTTCCCCACCCGCGAACGCGTGACGCCCGTCGGGCCATAAAGCGCGATCAACAGACCGAGAACGGCGAGGAGCACCACGCCCCCGAGCCAGATCAGCGTCGGTGCGAGCAGCTCGATGCGCCGATCCACGCGGGCGCGCATCGGGAAGTTGGCGTCGTAGCGCACGGGTATTGCCGCGCCCACCGCGTAGGGCGGACGCCCGTAGCTGGCGATGCTCCGGAACCTGATGCGATCGCCTGTGGCCGTCTTGAACGTCACGAGCATGCGGAAGCGCTGCTCGACCTTCCACGCCTCGCGATCGAAGGGCTCGTGCGCCACCACTTCACCCGTGGCGCGGGCGCCGTGCAGCAGGAAGAATCTGTCGGTCTCCGTCAGCCGCCACCCCGCGGCAAACAGGCCCACCGCCACGAGAATCAGGACCGTGCCCACCGCGCTTCGCGCTCGTCCAGCCATCCGGTCGAGGATAACAGTACCGGCTGATGGACGACCTGGAACGAAGCGTGCATCATTCAACTACATTCCTGGAGACGACGAGAGTTGACGCGTGGAAATCATTCATATTCAAGTAGAACCGTCACCCGCCGTCGTGTGCTCCAGGTCCTGGAAACGCTCCAGCCCTATACACTGTGTTCTGAATTTGAACAGTTCCAGATGAAGGTGGGTCGCCATCGAGGACACACTTCCGCGCCACGAATGCCCGACAGACGGCCACAAGGGCCGCCCCGACCGTTCGAGTCGGTACTCGAGGGAGCTGCTGCATGAACGGACGTGAGGCCGCGCCGGCCGCCCGGATTCTCCACGTCGACGACCAGCCCGAAACCCACGAGTGGCTGAAGCTGGCGCTCGAGCGCAAGCAGTTCCAGGTGACGGTGGTCACGAGCGGGCAGGCCGCTCTCGCCTCCTTCACCAGCCAACGGCCTGACATCGTGCTGCTCGACCACGAGCTGCCGGACCAGAACGGGCTGGAGGTGCTGCGGCAGTTCAAGAACGCCGATCCGCTCGTCGAGGTCGTGATGCTCACCGGCCATGGCAGCGTCGCACTCGCTGTCGAAGCGATGCGCGAGGGCGCATTCGGCTTCGTCGAGAAGCCTGTCGAACTCGCCGTCCTCGACGCCGTGCTCGACAAGGCGCTCGCCCACCGCAAGCTGCACGCCGAAGCGACGCGTCTGCGCCTCAACGTCGAGCGCCGCGAAGGGTTCACGCGCCTGGTAGGCACGTCGCCCACGATGAAGCGGCTGTTCGATCTGATTCAGCTCGTGGCGCCCACCGACGCCTCCGTGCTCATCCGCGGCGAGAACGGCACCGGCAAGGAACTCGTCGCCGATGCCGTCCACGAACGGAGCTCCCGCAGCGGTGGCCCGATCATCAAGATCAACTGCGGCGCCATCCCGGGTGAACTGTTCGAGTCGGAGCTGTTCGGCCACAAGCGCGGCGCCTTCACCGGCGCGCTCGCCGACAAGCGCGGGCTCATCGAGTCGGCGGACCACGGCACGCTCCTGCTCGACGAGATTGGCGAGATGCCCGCCAACGCACAGGTGAAGCTGCTGCGCGTGCTGCAGGAGAAGCAGGTGCGCCGCCTCGGCGACACGCACATGTCGGCGCCGGACTTCCGCCTGATCTGCGCAACGAACGCCCACCTCGAGCTCCTCATGGCCAACAACAAGTTCCGCGAGGATCTCTACTTCCGGATCAATACCGTCGTGCTCGACATCCCTCCCCTGCGCGAGCGCCGCGAAGACATCCCCGTCCTCGCCCAGTTGTTCCTGCAGCGATATGCCGAGAAGTACGAGCGTGACGTGGTGCGGTACCACCCGTCGGTGGTCCAGCGCTTCATGAAACACGTCTGGCGCGGAAATGTGCGTGAGCTCGAACACGTGGTCGAACACGCGGTGATCGTCGCGACGGGACGGGAGGTGCAGTTGCGCCACCTGCCCGAATCCTTCCGATCCGAGTCGACCGTCGACGACACGAGCCCGCTCTGCACGCTCGAAGACGTCGAACGCGCCGCGATCGTCCGCACGCTTGCCTACACGCGTGGCAACAAGCGCGCCGCGGCAGACATCCTCGGGGTCTACCGTCCGACGCTCTACGCGAAGATGCGCAAGTACGGTCTCATGGCCGCTCAGGAGGAGCCGACACCGGCATGAGTCAGGACACCGATCCGTCTTCCTGGACCGACGAGGCCACGCTCGACATGCTGGCCGTGCCGGTGCTGGCGTGGGCACCGGATGGCGGCGTGACGTTCGTCAACGAGGCGTGGTGCAGCGTGACAGGCACCACGCGTACCCAGAACCTCGGCCACGGCTGGCTCGGCGCGGTCCATCCGGACGACCGCGACACCGTGTCGCACGTACTGGCGCGGACGGGAACCAGCGTGCTCACGTACCGATTGCATCGCGATGGGCTCGACATCCCCGTGCTCGACACGGCTCGCACAATCGCACGGGGGGATGGCAGCATCGCCGCCGTCGTCCACACCATCGTGCCGCGCGACATGTCGACGCCGCAGGGGCAGCCCGTGGGCCGATGGGCACACGAGCTGCGGGGCCCGCTCAACGCCATCCTGGGGTGGGCGGATCTGCTGGCGGCCGGCGAATCAGACCCGGCAATCCTGCAGAGGGGTCTGCAGGTGATCGCCGCCAATGCCCGTCAGCAGGCGGCGATCATCAAACGCATGGCGGAGTGACGTTCGCGCCACCGGCGCAAGCCGGCCACATCCGCGCCGTGGCCGGCGCGAACGTTCAGAGTGTGGGCGGCTTCAGCGTCATCTTGTCGATCACGCGCTTGACGCCCTTGGTCTCGCGTGCGTGCTTCAGCACGAGATCCCGCAGCGCTTCCGACGGCACGTCGCCCGTGATCGTCACCACGTTCTTCTTCACCTTCACGTCGACGTCCACGTCCTCGAGCGCATCGTCGGCGTTGATCTTCCCGGCGATCTTGGCCGTGATCCACGTCTCGTCGATCTTCTCCGGCGCATCGGAGACCACGTCCTTGGTCTTCTTCGCGCCCGTCACCACGGCGTCCTTGGTGGCTTCGGCCGCTTTCTCCACGGCCTCACCGGTCTTGGTTGCCGCCTTCTTGGTGGCGTCCTTCACATCGCTCGCCGCCACCGAACCCTTGGTGCCGTCCTTTTCCTTGTCTTTGTCCTTGTCGGATTGCGTCTGCTGCTGCGCCAGCGTGGCCCCGACAGGCGTGGCGACACTCGTGATGACGAATGCGCCAAGTGCAACTGCGAGAGACGTCGAGTGGATACGATTCATGTTGCCTCCTGTTCCTCTGCCTTCAAACCAGAGCAAAGCCCGAGCCAACCGCCACGCGACGCGACGGGCCGAAACAAGGTCAGCAGGGCCTCCAGTAGTTGTTCAATATCGATACAGTGTACGACCTGCGAGTATGATCCTCGTCGATGCCAACGCGACCTGCGTCGTTCCCCTTCCGGCTGGCGGCCATCGACATCGACGACACGCTGGTAGGGCCAGACAAGCAGGTCAGCACCCGCAACCGTGCCGCCATCGATCGGCTGCGTACGGCGGGCTGTCGCGTGGTGCTTGCTTCCGGACGCGACCACCACAGCATGGCGGTGTACCAGCGGCGCCTCGGCCTCGACGACTTCGTGGTGGCCAACCAGGGGGCGCTCGTGATGCAGCCATCGAGCGGGCAGCAGATCTGGCGCCGCCCCGTCGAGCCCACACTTGCGGTCCAGCTCCTTGCGCGCGGATTCGCCGAAGGGTTCGATGTGCTGATGGCCACCGACGAGGGCTTCGTCGCCATGGCGACGAGCCCATGGCTCACGCACAATCTCGCCGAACGCGACGATACTCTGCGCATCACGGCACGCAATCTCCAGGACGAGGCACGGCGCGCGCCCCTGAAGATTCTCTGGCATGGAGACACACCGGCCGTCTACGCGCTCGAGCGCGTGATGCGCCGCGAACTCGGCGCCCGCGCGGAGGTGGTGATCACCACGCCACACCTGCTCGAATTCAACGCGCCCGACGCCACCAAGGCCACCGGCGTGGCTGCCGTGGCCAACCACTATGGCGTCGTGCAATCCGAGGTTCTCGCGTTCGGCGACAGCTACAACGACATGCCGCTCCTGCAGTGGGCCGGACTCGGCGTGGCGATGCCCCATGCGCTCATCGAGGCGCAGTCGGCGGCTGATCTCGTCGCACCGGAGGCCGATCCCTCGGACGCACTCGCCGTGGCCATCGACGCACTCCTCGCCGGTCACCGCCATGCCTTCACGGCGGCGCCGCCACTCCAGACGTTCGCAGACGTGAAAGGCCCGACGCCGTAAGGGCATCGGGCCTTCGAAGAATGGCTCCTTGTGATGGTGGACGGTGAAGGTCGCGCTGAAAAGCGAGGGCGCTTGACGTTGGCAGCCGCCGCGAGGCGTGTGAGCCTCAGTGTCTTCGGCACTCGCTTCCAGCGTGACCGGCAGGTCCTCCGCACAGGTATCAGGGTGCGCAAGCGCTCACTGTTCCCTGTGGGTCATGCATTGTTCGGTGGCGTATCCTGGTCCATCGGCTCCTCGCGGAATGTCGTTGGTCCTGGTCCTCACGGAACGTCGTTGGCGATCATGCTGCCATCAGTGATGACAGCGTGGACAGTCGGACCGTTGGTTCGGCTGGCACTGTGGTGAATCGCTTCACCACGCGCCGCTATGTGAAAGGTGGATCCCCTTCAGCCATCGTCCTCCTGCTTTCTCCGAATCAACTCGGGGTGAAGCGGTGAACCGCGCTGTCTGGTGTCACACTACTCCCCTCCGCGGGCCGTCGCAAGGGTCTGCCGCATCACACGATGTACATATCGATCTGCCACGCACGCACGAGCGTGTAGTCAGACAGCGGCCGCCTCTGGTGTAATGAACGCCCTGATGACCGCCTCCCGGTCCGCCGCGCCAGCGATTGCGACGATGCCTGCAGGCACTTGCCCACGGTGGTCACGTGTGTGCGGCCCGCTGCTGGCCGTCATCGTCGGGCTGTTCACGAGTCAGGTCGCGTCGGCGGTGCAGGAGGACCAGCCCCCCCAGGTCCCGCTCACACGGGCCGCGGAGCTCGAAGCCGCACGCCGCGCCAGGGCCGAGGACCTCGAACACGGTCCCACGCCGAACGCCGTCGAGCGGGCCTTCACGTACATCGAAGACACGCGAATCGTCGGCAGGATCTTCAACCCGACACGGGGGTGGTTCGCGCAGATTGGCGGGGCCGGTGAAGGGAACGGCTTCACCGTCGGCGGTGGGTATCGCCATCCCACACCTCTCGGCGTCGTGTCGGCACGGGCAGTCGGCTCGATCAGGCAGTCGTACCTCGCGAGTGTCGACGTGACGCGCAGGTTCCTGCCCGGCGACGCGGCATTCGTCACCGCCGCCGTCACACGACGGCACGAAGCGGCGCAGCGGTTCTACGGCACAGGGCCCGATGCCGCATACGCCGACAAGTCCAGCTTCGGCCTGTCTGCCACGCAGGCCGATGTGGTGGCCGGCGTGCGCATCACCTCGTGGCTCACGGGACTGGCCGGCGTCGGAGTGCTGCAACCGGACATCACCCGGGCGTCAGAGGCACCACGCATACGACCCACGGGGGACCTGTTCACCAACGTGCCTGGCGTGGCCGTCCAGCCGACGTACACGACAGCCCAGGCCGGCGTCATCGTCGATACGCGCGACGCGGGCAACGCGCGCCACGGTGGCCTGTACCAGGTGCACGTACGGCGACTGGCCGATCGCGACGAGGGCGCCTACAGTTTCTCCGACACGCGCGTGGACCTGCAGCAGTTCATCCCCTTCTGGAATCGGAGCCGCGTGATCGCGCTGCGCGTGCTCGCCCAGCACACCGATGGCATCGGCCAGGCGCAGGTGCCGTTCTACCTGATGCCCACGCTCGGCGGCGCCCGCAGCCTCCGCGGTTACGAGCGTCAGCGCTTCCGCGACCGCAGCGCACTGCTGTTCTCGGCCGAGTACCGCTACGAGGTGAACCCGTTCCTGATGGGCGCCGTCTTCTACGATGCCGGTCAGGTGGCGCCCGACTGGTCGGACTTCGCGCTCCGGCAATTCCGCGACGACTACGGCGTCGGCCTGCGGTTCGGCTACTCCAACGCCGTGGCCCTGCGCGCAGACGTCGCGTTCGGCGGCGAACGCGCCGCGCGTCTCATCATCGGCTTCAGCAGCAGCTTCTGACCCGGATCATGACTGCCCCACGCGTGCTCCCGTGGTTCCGCCCGATGGCCGTGGTCATCGCCCTCGCGGCAGGACTCCTGGTCGCCGGAGCCAGCCAGGGGCTCGACGGCTCCCTCGTGCATTTCTTCCCCGACGATCCGATCTGGGTGGATGCCGACATGATCGCCGACGCCAGCGGCGTGAAAGAACAGGATCTCAGTCAGACGTACGACTTCCTCGAGAACACCTTCGCGCTGCGCGGCGACGTGCGCGACGTGCGCGCGATGAACGTCAACACGCTCGATGAAGTCCCTGATTCGAGCTGGTTCACCAACCGCATCACCCACCGCCCGATCGACGACGAGGCGCTGGTGCGCGGACCGAACTCCGTGGCCGCCCTGCACGCCGACGCGTGGACGATCGTGGCCGGCAAGAACACGGGGCTTCAGCCCGGGTTCCGCGCGATCATCACCGGCGCCAGCGACAGGCAGCTGTATCAGATCGAGTTCGATCCACCGGGACACCCGCAGTTGGCGACAGGCGCCGAGATGATCGGTACGCTGCTCTATCACGCGCTCGGGTACCACGTCGTCGAGAACTACATCACCGAGGTGGATGCCGCGTCGCTGACGATCGATCCCAAGGCCAGCTATCGCGACGTCGACGGCCGGCGGCAGCCCTTCACGCGCGAGACGCTCGATCGTGTGCTCCGCCGCGCCGCGCGCAATGCCGACGGCACCTACCGCGCGCTGGCCAGCCGCTTCGCGCCGGGCAGACCTGCCGGGAACTTCCGCTACTACGGCACGCGGCACGACGATCCCAACGACATCCATCCGCACGAGCATCGCCGCGAACTGCGAGCGGCGCGCGTCTTCGCGGCATGGGTGAACCACGACGACTCTCGCGCCAACAACACGCTCGACATGATCGAAGGCGACGGCGGGCAATCGGCGATTCGCCACTACATGTTCGACTTCGGATCGATCATGGGCAGCGGCACCACGGGGCCCGATACAGCGCGTTCCGGCAGAGCCTATCTGCTCGACGTGCGCACCACGTGGCGCATCCTCCGCTCGTTCGGCGTGTGGGCCCCGGAGTGGGCCCGTCGGCGCATCGCGCCGTTCCATCCGTCGGTCGGCCCGTTCACGGCCGACGGCTTCGATCCCGAGGCGTGGAAGGCCGAATACCCGAACACGGCGTTCGTCAACATGCGCGACGATGATGCGTTCTGGGGTGCGCGGCGGGTGGCGGCCTTCACCGACAGGCAGCTCCGGTTGCTGGCCGAACAGGGCAAGTACAGCGATCCTGCCGCTACGGCACAGGTCGTCGACGCGCTCATCGGCCGGCGCGACATCATCGCGAAGACGTGGCTCACACGCATCACGCCGCTCGTCGCGCCGAGACTGGAAGGCGATCGGTTACGTTTCGACAACGCAGCCGTCGACGCCGGTGTCGCCGAGCCCCCAGACGCGTACGTCGTGGAGTGGTCGCGCTTCGACAACGCTTCCGGGACGCATACGCCGTTCGGGACGGCACTGGAGGTCCAGGCCCCCGACGCGCCCCTGCCTGACGTTCTCGCCGACGCGGCGTTCGTCGCCGCACGCGTGCACGCCGTCCATCCCCGGTATCCTCACTGGACCACACCCGTGACGTTCTACTTCCGCCGCGACGGCATCTCATGGACGCCCGTCGGCCTGGTCCGTCGATGACCGAACCTCGCACGCTCGTCTCCCACCCGGAACTCCGGTCGTACCAGTCGTTCCCGCACTTCAAGACCATCGGCGAGGCCCCGAGGAGCACGCTCGAACGCGTGTTGTCCTTCTTCGCCGACGTGCGGGCCGGCGAAGGCGGCTCGGTGTTGCTGCTCACCATCACCGTCTTCCTGCTGCTGGCCAACTACTACCTGCTCAAGACGGCGCGCGAGTCGCTGATTCTCAGCATCGATCGCGGGGCCGAGCTGAAGGCGTACTCGTCGGCCGCGCAGGCGGTGCTGCTGCTCGGCGTGGTGCCGGCCTACGGCTGGCTCGCCTCTCGCGTGCCTCGCGTCCCGTTGATCGGTATCAGCACGGCGATCCTGGCGCTCAATCTCGTGGGCTTCGCGGCGTTCCATGCCGCGGGCACCGTCGTCGCCGTGCCGTTCTACATCTGGCTCGGTATCTACAACGTCTTCACCGTCTCGCAGTTCTGGTCCTTCACGAACGACGTGTACACCGAAGGCCAGGGCCGCCGGCTCTTCGCGTTCATCGGCGTCGGCATGTCGCTCGGCGCGTGGATCGGAGCCGAAGCCGCGGCCACGCTCGTCAAGCGCACATCGGCCGACCCCGGTACGCTGATGATCACCGCCGCCGTGATGCTGGCCGTCTGCTTCGGCCTCATCGTGATCGTGAACCGACGCGAAGTGTCGAGAACGGATCCGATCGGACAGCGCCAGAACGAGGAGCCCATCGGCGGACCGAACGGCTTCGCGCTGGTGTTCGGCGATCGCTATCTGCTGCTCATCGCGGGACTCATGGTGCTGCTCAACGTGGTGAACAGCACGGGCGAGTTCCTGCTCGGCAAGCTGGTGAGCACGCAGGCGATGGCGATGTTCGGCGGCGACGGCATGGCCGCCGAGCGGCAGCGATTCATCGGCGGGTTCTACGGGACGTTCTTCGGCAGGGTGAATCTGCTCGGATTCCTCCTGCAGCTGTTCGTCACGTCGCGTCTGCTGCGGTACATGGGCGTGCGCGGGGCGTTGTTCGTCCTGCCGGTGATCGCGTTGCTCAACTACTCGGTGATCGTCGTCGCGCCGGTCCTCGCCGTGGTGTCGGTGCTGAAGGTGCTCGAGAACGCGACCGACTACTCCGTCCAGAACACGGTGAAGCAGGCGCTCTTCTTGCCCACGTCACGGGAAGCGAAGTACAAGGCCAAGGCCGCCATCGACACGTTCTTCATGCGCCTCGGCGACGTGATGCAGGCGGGAGTCGTCGGACTCGGGACGCGGCTCGGTGCCGGCGTCGGCGGCTTCGCCGCGTTCACCGTCGGTCTGTCGGTGCTGTGGCTGATGGTGGCGGGCCAGATTGCCCGCGAGCATCGGCGTCGGACGGCGTGACGGTGGCGCCTGCCTGCTTCATCGGACGTGCGGAGGAACTCGCGTGGCTCACGCGGCTCTGGAACGAAGCGACGGCGCGAGACGGATCCGGCCGCTTCTCCGGCGGGCCGCGCCTCGCGTTCATCCTTGCCGAGACGGGCGTCGGGAAGTCGCGCCTCGTCCAGGCGTTCTACGAGCAGCTGGTCGCCAGCAGAGAATCGCCCGATGAGTGCTACTGGCCCGCCAATTTCGGCGATGGCCACTCGCTGCGCGTCAATCCGGTCTTCGACGACCACATTCCCCTCGGTCCACCGACCTTCCTGTGGCTTGGTGCGCGCTGGCAGCCGCCGGACGCGCGCAACCTCGAAGAACGCGTCTGCGTCCTGCCCGACCTCCGCCGCATGCTCGGTGCCCACGTGGCCACCGCTCTCACGTACGCCCCGGTGTGGCGGCGCACGCGTCGTGCTGCCGCGCGCTTCCTGAAGAACGAGGGTCTGGCGGGCGCCGCCGAGCAGGTGGCCGACATCGCGGGCATCGCCGAGTACGTCCTGCCCTACGGTGGCCTCCTGGTGAAGCTGGCGAAGGCGGGTTCCCAGGTCGCCGTCGATCGGAGCACGACAGGCGCGGAGTTGCAGCGCGCGTACGACGATGCCGGCGACACCCTGCTCTCGGAGTTGCGCGAAGTGTTCGGTGGCTTCGGCGGCGACGGCACGGTGCTGCCCACGGTGCTCTGGCTCGACGACGCCCAGTGGATCGATCCGCTGACGCGCAACCTGGTATATCGCCTGTGGGAAGAGGCCACCGAGCGCCGCTGGCCGCTCCTCATCATCGTCACGCATTGGGAACGGGAGTGGTACTCGCTCATCGAGACCGACCGCGGCGATCCCGACGCGCTGCACCGGTATTTCGACAGCGCCGGCGTCGAGGGCTGCATCCTCGCACCCGCTCCGACCACCGACCTCGCGGCGTACCTGCGCGCGGCACTGCCCGGGCTCACGCCGCCGCAATCCGAGATGATGCTCGAGAAGGCGTCGGGCAACTTCCTCACGCTCGTCGAGAACATCGGCATGCTGCTCGCGCAGACCGCCAACTTCGTGCAACGGCGTACCGATGGCCCGCTGTCGCGCGCGGGAGAGCGTGAAGTGCAGCGATGGGAGTCGGATCGCGACAGGCGCATCGCGCAGCGATTCGCATCGCTGGAGCCGACGCTGCAGGACATGCTCGGATGGTCGAGCCGCGCCGGGCAGCGGTTCCTTCCTGACGTGCTGCTCCGTTTCGCGGCCGATCGCATCGGTCTGGCGGAAGAGGCCGCGAGCGACGCCATCGAACGCGGCGTGCAACCCTACGCGATCCTCGGCATTCCGTCACCGATCCTGCGAGAGTTCCGCGACCGTGCGTTCCACCTGGTCGCGCGTCGATACTTCGAGGACTACCAGGAGGAGGCCGACGGCGACGCGCTCACCGCCACGTTGCGGGACACGCTGACAGGCTGGATCAACCACGCCGTCGATGGATGGCAGGAATGGTTCGCTCGCGACAACGACGAACGTCCGGTGCTCCTGCGGCTGCCGGCGCCGGACCTGCGGGACGTGCTCGCCATGGCCCTGCGCGAACTGAACCCACCCGGAGCCGACGCGGCTGGTCTGAGGGCGTTCGACCCCGCCGACAGCACTCGGGTGGCGCGGCTGCGCGCGGCGGCCATCTACGTCGATGCAGCGCGCCTCGACCGGATGTGGCCGCTGGTTGCACGCCTCGCGCCGCTCTTCCGCGACGTGTGCTGGCCGAACGTGCCCGCGTGGGTGCTGCCTGAGGACCTCGTGGTCGAGTCGGCGGGCGCCTTCGCCATTGCCGGCGTACCCGATGTGGCTGCGGCGCTCTACGCTCATGAAATAGCCCTGCGCGACCGCGGTGAACGGGACGGCGACACGGCGATGGCGGATCTGCTCGGCCCGCAGGCCGACGCGCTGATCCTCGCCGGCCAGTTCCATGCGGCCCGCGCGGCACTCGAGCGCGTGATGGCCATGCGGCCGGTGGATCTCGCACGCGCCGACCCCGAGGACGAGATCGAGACGTATCGCACACTGCTCACGCTGTCGCGGATCGAAGAGGAGACCGGTCACTTCGATCGATCGCGGGCGTTGCTGGAGCAGGCGATCGCACTCGTCGAGCGAGTGTGCGGCGCCGACCACGCGTTCCTCGCGACACCGCTCCACAACCTTGGCGTGCTCCATCTGCGGCAGCGCACACCAGAGGCTGCCCTGCCGCTGCTCGAGCGTGCCCGCGCGCTGAAGGAGATGGTTCCGGACGCTCACGACAGGACGCTTCACCAGACGCTCAGCAGCCTCGCCGTGGCCTACCGCGAACTCGGGAGGTCCGGCGATGCATCCCCGCTGTTCGGCGCGGCCATGGCTCACGCGACGCGTCATCTGGGCGCGGACCATCCCGACGTCGCGACCATCCTCAACAACACCGCGCTCCTGGCGATCGACGGAGGGACGTACGACGAGGCCGAGCACCTCCTGAGCCGGGCAGTCGCGATCACGGAGCGAAGCCAGGGAGCGGACAGTCCCGCGTTGTGCATGCCGCTCACCAACCTGGCGGACCTGTGCCGCCTGAGGGGCGACTGCGCGCGCGGCATCCCGCTCGCGCGCCGGGCCTTGACGATTGCCGAGACCACATACGGTCCCGACGGCCCCGCCGCGTCTCAAGCCCGTGCCATGCTCGCCGCGCTGCTGCACGACATCGACACCGACTCCGAGCCGTCGTGACACAACACTCATCTCTCGGCGGTGCCCTCGTCGGCGTCCTGCGCGGCAAGGTGCTGGAACAGGCGTCGGCGGCTTCGCCGCGTTCACCGTCGGTCTGTCGGTGCTGTGGCTGATGGTGACGGGGGAGATTGCCCGGGAGCATCGGCGGCGGACGGCGTGACGGGCGTTGCCACGCGCGGAAGCTCCTGCGACTGCAGCAGATCGGCCAGGGCTTCCGCCGTCGGACGCGGCTCGCGCGCGGGCGTGCTCCCGGGTTCGAGGATGTCCCACAAACGCCGCCGCACGCCTTCCGGCAACACGCCCGTGAGGTACTCGAGTGCGAGGCCCCGCAGCATGGGGTCGTCGCCGTGCATGCCGCGGAACGCGATCTTGAGCGGCTCACGCGGCAGCACCGTGACCAGCAGCGAGAAGACGTGTTCGAGGCTGCGATTGGCGCGATCGCGCAACTGCTCGTCGAGGAACATCACGGCATCGGCGCTCTCGAACTGATCGAGCAGCCGGTGCCCGTTCCACACGGGCCGCGCCACGGACAGCTCACGCTCGACGACCTGGTAGATCCGCAGACTGTCGACCTGCAGCATCGGTTCGGCGACCAGCATGCGGTCCATCGCCCTGCTGCACTGGTAGCGCACTTCGAACCGGGGATCAGCCAGGCCGAGGATCAGACCGTCGAGCGCGCGCTGCGTCGGTACGCTCACGAGCACGCGCGGAATGCGCCGGCGAATGGCGAAGTCCGTCCCGCCGTCGAGCAGCGCGTCGACGAGCAGCCCGACATGCCGATCCGCTGTCCGTTCCAGCGCTCTCCTCACCTGCGACGTCACATCGTCCCACGCCAGCAGTTCGAGCGCCTGCGCGACGTGCATCGCCTCGAAGTGTGCCGCTGACTCCAGCGCCGCCAGCACGTGCACGCGATTCCCCGATCGCAACTGCCGCAGCAGGTCGAGCGGCTCGTCCAGGAGCACCTGCACCGGGACGTGTTCGCGCGGGCCCGGCCTGACGTCTTCGAGTGCCACCGGCGGATCGACCACCGGCACTTCGAGCGTCAACAGGGTCGGGCCACCCATCTCCGTCACGCTCAGGAAACCATTGGCTGCCGCGTGATCCACGAGTCGCTGCTCGATGCCTCGCAGGTACATGGCATCGAGCCGCTCGCCGAGCCAGATGCTTCCCGCCACCATCAGCAGCACGACGGCAAGCAGTTCGTTCACCACGAAGACGGGACCGGCGAGCAGCAGGAGCTGCACGATGCCGGCACCGAGCGCGTCGCCCGCGCGGTCGCACGACACGTCGAGGAATGCCTTCACGCGGCGCTTCTCCGACGGCGACATCGCGGAGAACAACAGCTCGTATCCGTTCCTGAACACGGACCCGCGCAGCACGGCCTCCGTCCCGCGCGCCAGCGCCACCGACGATATCGTCGGGAACAGGATCGAGATCACCGCTCCGAGTCCGAGACCTGCCGGCAGCATCGTGACCGAACGCCCGACGCCGAGTTGCCGCTGCAACGGCGCGGCGACCACCGCCTGGAACGCGAACGTCACGATCTGCACGATGGTGTAGAAGAGCGCGAAGAACTGCAGCAGTTCCGCGCCGCTGTATGCCGCCGCTGCCTTCGACTTCAACAGATAGTCGATGATGGCGGCGCTGGCGGTCCCGAGAACGACGAGCATGGCGATGTCGCGGAGATGAGGCGACGTCCGGAATATCTGCCATCCGAAGACAGGCTCCGGAGAGGGCGCGCTCCGACCGCGTTCCGGTAGCGACAGGCCGAGCGTCCCCAGCCCGACGGCACACGCCGCATGCAGACCTGCCAGCAGCAGGAGCGACGCTTCCGTCGAGCCCCACGCCGCGATGCGTTCCACCGTCACGCCGCCGACGATGCCGCCGAACGTGCCGGCGGACGCGATCCGGACGAATTGCGCGCGCGCCGAATGCGGGTCGAAGAGCTCGCTCGTGAGCGACCAGAAACCCGAAAGCAGGAGTGCACCGAATGCGGCGACATGAACGTACACCACCACGGCCGTAATCGCGCCCGCGTCGAGCCATACCCATTCGGCGATGTGCGCCACCGCGCTCACGGCGAATCCGAGAGGGACGATCCGGCGCGGCCCTGCCCACGCCATCAGGTGCGAGTACACGGGCACCGCGAGAACCGACAGCGCGGCCGCCACCATCACCATCCGCGGTAGATCCGTGACGGGGAGCGAGGCGAGGAAGAGCGCGTCGCGGACGGCCTTGCCCGCGACCTGGTGCGCGAGCATGACGGCCGACACCGCCATCACCGTCCGCAGGAGTGGGCCAGGGTGCACGGCGGCTCAGCGTACCAGTACGTGCGAGGGGTGCAAGGGGGTGGTCTGCTCCAGCGCCGCGGGCATGCGGTGCGACGAGGACGGGGGCAGGTGCGTCCGCCACCACGCATCGGCGTCCTCACTGCTCCAGTGCCGCGCGTCGACACACGCGTCGAGCATCCGGATGAGCGCTCGCGCGCTGGCCGGACGATCGTCGGGCTTCTTCGCGAGGCACTGCAGTACCACACGCTCGAGGTCAGCCGCGATCGGCAGTTCCGTCCGCTCGGAAGGCGGCGTCGGCACCTTCTGCACATGCGCGACGGCGAGCGCGGTGGGACTCGTCTCGTTGAAGACCAGGGTGCCCGTCAACAGGAAGTACGCCACGCATCCCAGCGTGTAGAGATCGGCGCGGCCGT
>CAYRAE010000011.1:0-9258 GCA_964422175.1 uncultured Luteitalea sp.
AGGGGCTGAAGCCCCTGGCCTCCATGTGAAACGTTGTCGTCCCGGTGCCCGGTGCCCGGTGCCCGGTGCCCGGTGCCCGGTGCCCGGTGCGCCCTATGCCAACCGGTTGCCGGTTGCCCATTGCCGGTTGCCGATCCGAATCAGAAATCAATCCTTGCCGTCAGCAGCAGCCGGCGCGGCGCGGCATAGCTCGTTGGAGTACCGAAACGCGAGTTCGGCTGGTTGGTGTTGATGACCAGCGCGCGCGTGTAGCTCGCCGGATCGCCCGCCACCTGCGTGCCATCGAGGACACGCGTGCGTGGATCGAGGAACGCGCGATTGTCTCGACTCAGTGCCGTCTGCGTGTCGAACAGGTTCAGCACGCGGGCTTC
The DNA here is from genome assembly GCA_964422175.1 of uncultured Luteitalea sp. Taxonomy (GTDB): domain Bacteria; phylum Acidobacteriota; class Vicinamibacteria; order Vicinamibacterales; family Vicinamibacteraceae; genus Luteitalea. The sequence goes on from CAYRAE010000011.1 coordinate 372, forward strand.
GAGCCTCGTCGCCACACGCCCGCCCATGCGGAAGTTGTAGGCGACGAGGAAGTCGGCGTTGGTCCACGTGTCGTTGCGCGATGTGCCCAGCGGTTCGATCAGCAGACGATAGCCGCCGTACCAATCCTGCACGCGACGCTCGTACGGCGTGCCGCTCTGCACGCGCAGATAGCCGCCGAGCGAGAGCGCGTCGGTGACCATGTACGTGCCGAACACCTTCAGCACGTGCGGACGATCCTCGCCGAGCAGGCCGTACCTGTAGTCGTCCTCGACGAACACGCCCGGGCCATCCTGCAGGATCGACGACGTGTTGAACACGGCGCCGGCCGCGTAATCGAGGTCGAAGTTGCCCTTCAACTGGCTCCAGGCGTAGCTGATCGTCGTGCTCCACCGATCGGCCATACGCCTGTTGAGCTCGACGGTGAACGCCTTGTAGTCGCGCCGCGCGTTGGCAAGGTTGTCGACGACGAACGTGGAGGCGGGGAGGACGCTGGGCTGGTCTTCGATGAAGTCCTTGGCCGTGCGGTCCATGTAGAAGGCGTCGAGGCCCCAGTTGCCGCCGAGCGGCGTGGCGTAGCCGACCAGCCATTCGTCCGTGTACGTCGGCTGCAGGCCCGGCCGGATGACGCGGCCCGTCGTGTTCGGACTCGTCGTGTCGCTGATGAGTGCGCCCGTCCTCGCGTCGAAGAATGGCGTGTTCTGCACCAGGCGCAGCGGCGCGTGCGCGCGGGCGCTGCTCTTCTGGTCGCTGCCGTAGTAGCGGCCGTAGTTGGCGTAGATCTTGTCGCCGGCGCCCTTGCGGAGCTGGTAGTTCACGCCGAGGCGCGGCTGTACCTGATCGCCGTAGTCGAACGTGAGGAACGTGTTGCGCGCGTCGCCGATCTGCTGCGCGAACTCGTCCTTGTTGACGAGCACCCCGGCGTTGAGCACGAGCCGCGATCCGAGCTGGATGTTGTCCTGCACGAAGACGCTGTACGTGCGCGACTTGGAGAGCTGCGGACTCTGCGTGGGATAGTACTGCCCCTGCCACCGCGTGCCGGCTTCGACGAGGGTGATGGTGCCCCACCCGTTGGCGATGCGCGTGAGGTCTTCGAGCGTGTCCTCGTACATGAAGCCCGCGCGCAGGTCGTGCGACGACTTGCCGATGTTGAACACGGTGCCCGAGTTGACGCGGAATTCGTTGCGCGCGTAGTTCTGCCGGTTGAGGAGCATGGCCGCTCCGCCATACCTGAAGCCCGTCGACGGATCGGTGAACGTCCCCATCCGACGCAGGTTGTTCAGGTCGAACGTCGGGCGGTAGCCGAGGTCGGTGCGCGCCACTGCTTCGCTTTCTTCATCGAGTCGGAGGTACTTGACCTCGAGGTAGTTGCGCTGTCCGAAGAACATGTTCCAGTTGGCCGTGGCCACACGGTTGGTGCCCTCGTTGTCGGTGGCGACCTCTGGCGAATCGTTCACGCCGACGCCCGCGTAGGTCGACTCTGACGGACGCACGCGGTATCCGGCGTTGATGAACTGCGACCCCACGGGCGCGAACGTCACCTTCCCGAAGAACTCCTTCGTCGTCGTCTCGCTGTCGGGCACCGGACCGAGGTTGTTCACGCGGCCCGACGTGTCGGACCGCAGCAGCATGCCCGACGTGTAGAAGAACAGCTTGTCGCGCAGGATCGGGCCGCCGAGCGCGTATGCCGGAATCCAGCGGTCCGTCGTGTTCCTGATGTTGGTGGCCTTGTTCTTCGCGTTCCACGCGGCAGGGATCGCCTCGAAGCGCACGCCGCCCTTGAACTGGTTGGTGCCCGAGCGCGTGACGGCGTTGGCCACGAAACCGGACGACCGCCCGAACTCCGCCGTGATGGCGCCGCGCTTGACGTTGAACTCCGCGATGTCGAACTCGTTGACCTCGGTGCTCAGGTAGCCGAAGCCCGGGTTGGTGATGTTCACGCCGTCGAGCATGAACGTGTTGTCCTGCCGGCTGCCGCCGCCGGCCACCATGCCCTGGAGCGGCGGGTTGTTGTCGGCCACGCCGGGCACCAACTGGATCAGGCCCGCGTACGTGCGCTGCAGCGGCAGTTCCTTGATGAGCAGCTCACCGTAGTTGAAGTTGACCTCGGTGCTCTTGAGATCCACCACCGGCGCCGCGGCGCTCACCTCGATCGTCTCGTCGAGGTTCAGGCCGAGCACGATGTCGACCTGCGTGTCCATGTCGACAGACACGGTGACGGCGCGCTTGGCGTTGCCCGCGCCGGCCCTGGTGACCTCGAGCGTGTAGGCGCCGGGCAGGAGCAGCGGGAACCGATAGGCTCCGTTGGCGTCGCTCGTCGCGACGCGCTCGCCGGGGAGCGGCGTGCCGGTGAGACGGACGCTCGCGCCATCGACGAGCTGGCCGCCCTGATCGAACACGACACCTGAGATCGATCCTGTGGTCTGCGCGCGCACGACGGCAGGAACCGCCAGCGCGAACAGGGTGAGTACGCACGCAACCGAGCGCGTGATGGACATGACGACGACTCCTGCAAGGCGACGAGAGCGGGGGTGCCGGCGGCACGCCGGTCTTTCGTCGCGGATGGGTGAACCGTCGTGATGCTACAGAGAGACGGGCGGAGGTGCAACGGGTGGCTTACGGCTTGGGGCTTACGGCTCACGGCTCACGGCTTACGGAACAAGAAGCAAGGAACAAGGCTTGATTCAGAGGCTCATGGATGAGCTTCCGCCCGCGGTTTGGTCGCGAGGTGTGAGAGTGGGCTTCCGTATGCGCTGAGCCGTAGACCTTGATCCTTGATCCTTTGATCCGTAAGCCGTGAGCCGTAAGCCGTAAGCCGTGAGCCGTAAGCCGTGAGCCGTGAGCCGTGAGCCGCAAGCCGTGAGCCCTGAGCCGCCTGATCACCCTGCCAACGTCGCCGCGTACACGGCCGCGCCGAGGAGGCCTGTCTGGCGATTGAGCACGAGCGAGACGGGCATGCGTTCGACGAGCGGGGTCATCGGGGGCTTGTTGCGGAACGCGTCGAGGAAGTACGGCTGCTCAAACGCGCGCAGGATGCGGATGGGGATGCCGCCGCCGAGATAGACGCCCCCCGTCGCCACGCATTGCAGGCCGAGATCCGCCGCGGCGCTGCCGTAGATCGAGACGAACAGTTGCAGCGCTTCGACGCACTGCGCATCGGATCCGTCGAGGCCGCGACTGCTGATCGCGGCGGGCAGCGCCTCGTCGGCGACGTTGCCGAACAGGGGTGAGCGATTGTCGCTGGTGAAGCGCAGGAGATTGACGAGTCCGGGACCCGAGATGATGTGCTCGTATGTGGCTCGACCGTAGCGTGCGGTGAGGAATTCGAGCAGGGCCACTTCGCGCGGGCCTCGCGGGCCGAAGTCGCCGTGACCACCCTCCGACGGCGAGGGCACGAGTCGTCCGTGCTGGCGGACGAGGATCGCCTGGCCGAGTCCCGTGCCTGCCGCCATGAGGCACGCGTTGCCGTCGGCGTCGAACTCACCGGCCTGCAGCACGAACAGTTCGTCCTGTCGCAGCGCCGGCACGCCGTACGCCATGGCCACCAGATCGTTCAGGAGCCAGACGTGCGCGATGCCCGTCGCGGCCATCACCTCGCGCCCATCGATGGCCCACGGCACGTTGGTGAGGCGCGCGACCTGCTTGATGATCGGTCCCGCTACTCCGACGCATGCGACGTCCACTTCCTGCGGGCGCACGCCGACGCTCTCGAGGAACGTCGTGACCATCGCGGGCAGGCCCGGGAAGTCGAGCGTCACGTACTCGCGGACGTCGAGCAGTTCCGGCCGTCCGTGCGTGGCGCGAAACAGGCCGAGTTGCGTCTTGGTCCCGCCGAGATCCCCAGCCAGCAGCATGCGGGGGAGGATAGCGGAAGAATGACGAATGCAGAATGTGGAATGACGAACGGCAGAAATGCCGGGAATGCCGGGAATGCCGGGAACGCTTGCCGCGCCGTAGCGCCGCTGGCGCGGAGGCGGGCCGCGATGCCAGGAAAGCCTGCCCCGCCGTAGCGCCGCGGGCGCGAAGGCGGGAGGAGGCGGGCCGGGAATGCTAGGCTCGGGCGATGAGTGACGCGCGGGTGCCGTCGCGGGTGGTGCGGGCGCGGTTTCCGGCGCTGCGGGACGACCATCTGCGGTCGCTCGCGCAGTGGGGGCTCGTGCAGCCGTCGCGCGAGCAGGGCGAGACGTCGTACTCGTTTGCCGATCTGGCCGTGCTGCGCGACGTGAACGAGGCGATCGCCAACGGCTCGCCACTGAAGGGCATCGTCAGGCAGTTGCTCGCCGAGAGACAGGGGCAGCTGGCGCTGTTCGACGGTGGCGCGTCGTCCGACGACTCGCCCCGCGCGCGCGTGGTGACCCTCGCGCCACGTCAGTCACGCGCCGACGAGTCGGTGCCGGGTGCGGGCGTCGACACGACGCGGGCCGAAGCCGCGTTCGAGGCCGCCACGGCGCTCGAGACCGCCGGCGGACATCCGCGCGGCGTGGTGATGCGGGCCTATCGCGACGCGCTCGCCTTCGACCCCACCCTGGTGCCGGCCCTCATCAACCTCGGGAACCTGCATTACGCCGATGGCCATCTGCCGGAAGCGGCGGCGCTCTACCACCAGGCGCTGCTGCACGCGCCCGATGCGTTCGAGGGCTGGTTCAACCTGGGCCACACACATCACGACGCGGGGCGCTTCGCGGAGGCGGTGCGCTGCTACACGCGGGCGCTCGACCTCGATGCCGAGTCGGCCGAGGCGTGCTTCTACCTCGCCGTGGCCTACGAGAAGCTCGGTCGATCCCAGGACTCGCGACCGCTGTGGCAGCGGTACCAGCGCGTGGCGCCCGATGGGGAGTGGATCGCGCTCGCGCGCGAATTCGGCGAATGAGAATGCCGCGATAGCAGGAAGCCTGCCTCGCCGTAGCGCCGTCAGGCGCGAAGGCGGGCGAAGGCGGGGATTAGCGGACGCGGAAAGTGATGATGCCGCGGACCGGGTCGTAGGGCGAGACGCCAACGGTGACACGGTCGCCGGGGACCACCTTGATGCGGAACCGGCGCATGCGGCCGCTGAGCTGCGCGAGCACTTCCTGGCCCGAATCGCATTGCACGCGGTACAGCCCGCCACTGTGGACGGCGGTGACGGTCCCCTGGACGTCAATCAGATCATCTTTGCTCAATCAGTTCGTCTCCAACACGGCATTGTCCCACACTTCACTCCAGCGCCCTGACAGCAGCTTCGACCTGCAGGGCCAGGGCCGGGTAGTCGTCGCCCTCCAGGCGGAGCGGCGTCCCGAAGCGGACGATGACGCGGCCAGGCGTGGGGAACCGGGCCTTCTGGTGCAGTACGCGCTCGACCCCGACCAGCCGAACGGGGACCACGGGCACACCCAGCCTCGCGCCGATCATCCCGATGCCCGCCCGGAACTCGTTGATCTCGCCCCCCATCGTCCGCTTGCCCTCGGGGAAGATGAGCAATGACTGCCCTTCCTCGAGGAGTTGCCCGATGTAGCGCAGCGTGTGACGGGTTCCGGCTTCGCGTTGCGGGATCGGGAAGGCGTTGAAGAACAGCGACGCCAGGTAGTAGTTGAGCCCGTTGGTGACGCGCTGCGAGAGCGGTCGCCCTTCCGGATGGAAGTGCGCGTCGAAGAACTCCTTGGCCATCGCCACGGCCGTCGCGTAGCGCCATCGCCGTGGCAGCGCCATCAGGACGACGGGCGTGTCCATGTGGCTCTGGTGCGTCGAGGCGAACACCACCGGACCCTCGAGCCCCGACAGGTGGTCCAGTCCTTCCACACGCACCCGCGCGAACACGCGCCCGAGCGGCAGGATCCACGTCGGCAGGCTCAGGCGGCGCAGCCAGTATGCCGGCCACGTCCTGTTCCAGCGAGGAAAGTCGAACGGCGTGCGATCGTCGGCGCGAGCGGTGCCGACCCCACGTGGTGATGGCGTTGGCGCACGGGGTGCGACGTCGCGCGGTTCCGTGTCGGCAGGCACCGTCGTGTCGGTCTGATGGACAGGGTGTTGCCCGACGAGCGCGCGAAGGTCGCCGACGGTGACCGCCGCCGCGAACGCGCCCTCGTCGACGATGGTCTGGAACTGCTGCTCGAGCGCCATCAGCAGCTCGACGCGTTCGAGCGAGCTGAGGGCCAGCGCGTCGATTGCCGTCTCGTCGTCGATCTCGCGTCCCCTCGCGAAGCGCGAGACGACGTGCAGCAGCCGATCGCCTCCAGTAACGGGCATGGCCGTGGGCTGTTCGCCCGACTCCACCCACGCGCGCAACGCCGTGCGCTTCAGCTTGCGCGTGCCCTCGGTGCGCGGCAGTTCGCTCGACGTCCAGATCGATGCGCCACGGACCTTCTGATGCGCGTCGAGGTGCGTGTTGGCCTCGTCCACGACGCGCGACATCTGCGCCGGATCGTCGAGCACGAGCACGGCGTGGACGCGTTCCTCACCCTCCTCGCGCCGCCCGACCACCGCCACGTCACGCACGCCAGGCACTGCCAACAGCACTCGCTCGATATCGTCAGGAAAGACGTTCAGCCCGTCGGCCGTGACGATCATCTCCTTCTTGCGCCCGAGGATGTAGAGCCGCCCCTGATCGTCGAGTCCACCGATGTCACCGGTATGGAGCCAGCCATCCGCAGTCGGCCTTGGGCCGTCGGCCATCGGCCGTGGATCAGTCTGCTGTCCGGTTGCCGTGACGTATCCCCTCGACACGTTGTCGCCGCGCACGAGGATCTCGCCGTCGTCGGCGATGCGGACCTCGACGCCGTGGATCGGCTTGCCCACGCTTCCCTTGCGCGCGTTCAGCGGGTGGTTGAGCGTGACGATGGGGGCGGTTTCGGTGAGCCCGTACCCCTGCACCACGAGGAAGCCGAGGCCGCCCCAGAACTCCTCGAGCGAGGGATCGAGCGGCGCGGCGCCGACCACCGCCGCCCAGAACTTGTAGCCGAACGCCCGGTGAACGCGGCGGAAGCGCCACCAGCGCCGGTACCACTTCTCCTTCGGGAGTGGCGTGATGCCGGAGTCCGGCGACGGGTGTACCGCCTGCGTGTCCGGAAAGCGATGCCTGACGTGTTCGCGCAGCACGTCGAGGATCTTCGGCACCGACACGAGCACCGAGATCCGTCGCGTACTGATCTGGCGCACGATGTCGCCGGGCGCGAGGCTGCGCATGAACACGACGGTCCCGCCGAGCATCGGCGGCACGAACGTCGCCATCGCCTGCCCGAACATGTGGCTGAGCGGCAGCAGGTTCAGGAAGCGGATCGGCGAGAACGGACGGATGTAGCGCCGGTACTTCGCCATCTCCCGCTCGATGGGAACGATGTTGGCGAGCACGTTGCGGTGCGTGATGATGACGCCCTTTGGCTCGGCTGTCGCACCAGACGTGAAGATGATCTCCGCCGTGTCGTCGGCAGTGATCGACACGGGCGGTACCGTCGCAGGCACCGCGTCGTCGTCGCGCAGGCACGAGGCCAGCGTCCGCTGCGGGAATGCGTCGGACACCGCCTGCCGTTCGACATCGTCGCCGACGATCAGCAGGCGGGCCGACACGACGGTACCGATGCGATCCACCAGCGACGGCGCGGATCGGTAGTCGATCGGCACGACGACGATGCCGCGCAGCAGGCAGGCCCAGAATGCGACGATCCACTCGGGGCGGTTCTCGCCCCAGAGCAGCACGGCATCGCCCTTCCTGATGCCCGATGCGTGGAGCCGTGCCGCAAGCCGCTCGGCCGCGGCGCCGATCTCGTCGTAGCGAAACGTCCGCGTGCGATAGCCATCGTCGTGCACGAGGAACGGGTCCGTGCGTCGCGTGGCGTCGACGAAGAAATCGATCAGCGTGGCGCGGGCCGGAGGCTGACCCGAGCCGGCCCGAGACGTCCCGCGGGAACCGGAGACCATCGGCCGCATATGATAGTGGACGCACATGTCGGTTCCGCCGGTCTTCGCGGCAAGCGCGCTCTACGACAGCCTGCTCCAGAGCGCGCTCCAGCGCTTCCTGGCGCGCGCGACGCTCGAGCTCGAGGCCTCGCTCACCGAATCGTCGACCGGTGCGCTCTCGATGGAGCCCACCGACGATCCCAGCGAGCTGGTGCTGCGGTGGTTCGGCACGCGGCACATCCTCCACGTGCCGCGGTCGCAGCCGTTCACGGCGCACGAGGTGCGGGTGGCGCGCGCGATCGGCGAGGTGCTCTCGGCGCGCTATACGGCGCTGTTCGATCCGGCGGTGCTCGCCGCGCGCACCGACCTGTTCCAGGGGCTGATCGAGGATCGCTACGTGGCCGCGTTCCTGGACCGGCGGCCGTACAGGGCGGGCGCCGAGCGCAACCGCGCCGATCGTCTCGCGCACTGCATCGAGGTGCTGCGCGTGGCGGCGCTCTCCAGCTACGAGAGCGCGGCGATCTCGTCGGGCCTGCTGGCCCTCGGCGACGTCGAACCGCACGTCAGGCAGCCGTCCGCACGCCTGTACGGGCAGTCGCTCACGGCCATCAAGAGCTTCTATCGCCTGTGCGACGGCATGCGCACCGTCTTCCTCGTCGGCGAAGACGGGCTGCTGCTCGACATCATCGACATCACGCAACGGGCGCGGCAGATCCACCCGATGCTGGCCATCACCTCTCCCTGCCCATCCGCGTATCGCCAGCACGCCGCGGCCACGCTCGGCACGCGCGACACCTGCATCGTGTTGAGCCCCACCCACGAGATCAAGGTCTTCGCCGAAGGCGCGCTCGTGTTCACGTTCCGCAACGCGGACTGGCACCTGCTCGACATCGAGGCGAAGTACGTGCAGTGGCTTGAAGCCGTGGGGTTGCGGTCGATTGCCGAGAAGCTGTTCCAGTGCGCGCTCGACATGGCCGACGCGCGGCAGGGCGCGCTGCTCGTGGTGCTGCGCGACGCAGA
>CAYRAE010000011.1:9358-13143 GCA_964422175.1 uncultured Luteitalea sp.
ACCGGCTACATCGGGTCGGCGGTGGTCGATGCCCTGCAGCGCGCGTCCCACGAGGTCGTGACGCTGGTACGGCACCAGGAGAAGGCGCGCCGTCTGGCCGATCGCGGCGTGGAGTCGGCGGTCGGCACGCTGGGCAACCCATCCACGTGGCGCCAGCAGGCGTCCACGTGCACGGGATTCGTGCACGCGGCGTTCGAGCAGTCGCCCAAGGGCGTCGAGATCGAGCGGATCGCGCTCGACACGCTCGTCGACCTGGCCCGCGCGGCGGGGAAGCGCGGCCCGGCGTCCTTCATCTATACGTCGGGCATCTGGGTGCTCGGGGCTACCACCGAGCCCGTCGACGAGACGGCACCCCTGCATCCGGCCGACCTGGTCGCCTGGCGCCCGGCTCACGAACAGCTCGTCCTCGACACGGCGTCCGACACGCTGCGCGCGGCGGTCATCCGTCCCGGCATCGTGTACGGCGGTGCGCGCGGCATCGTCTCCGACCTGCTGGCGTCTGCCGAGAACGGCCTCATGCGCATCGTCGGATCCGGCGAGAACCACTGGCCGCTGGTGTACGACCGCGACCTGGCGGATCTCTACGCGCGCGTCCTTGCGAGCGACGAGGGCCGCGGCATCTTCCACGCCACCGACGGTGCGGACGAGCAGGTGCGCACGATCGCCGAGGCGATCGTCGAACATCGGCCGCATCCGCCGGACATCAGGTTCGTGCCGCTGGCCGAAGCACACGCGAAGATGGGACCGTACGCCGACGCGCTGGCGCTCGATCAGCGTGTCCGGAGTCCGCGTGCGCATGCGCTCGGGTGGAATCCGGCGCTCCGGTCGGTGTCGGGCAACATCCCGCGCCTGTTCGAGGAACTGCGCCGCGGACGGGCACGACAACAACAGGAACAGCAGGAGTCGTAGGTAGGGGTCCCCCTCGTGGGTGCCCGTAAGGAGCCGTGGCCATGAAGCTGACAGCCGGTGCCGTGCTGCTCATCGCAGCGTTCGTCTCTCCCGTACGCGACGCGTCGGCGCAGACCGCGCTCGCTGCCTTAGCGGATGCGCACGCGGAGCACGCGATGGAGGCCGCGAGCCACGCAGGCCATCAGGCCGCCGCGCCGGCCGCCGTAAACCTGCCGCCGGGCGAGGACGGCGCGAAAGCCCGGCTGAACTCGTCGCCCCGGCACGGGGAGTACGCCGACATCGCTGTGCCGGGAGGCAACCCGCTGCGCGCGTGGGTGTCGTATCCGGAGCGCAAGGACAAGGCGCCCGTCGTGATCGTGATCCACGAGATCTTCGGGTTGTCCGACTGGGTCCGGTCGGTGGCCGATCAACTCGCGGCAGACGGCTACATCGCGATCGCGCCGGATCTCCTCACGGGCAAGGGGCCCAACGGCGGCGGCACGGACGCCTTCGCGTCGCGCGACGATGTGGTGGCGGGCGTGCGCGGTCTTACGCCTGACGAGGTGGTCACCAAGCTCAATGCGGTGCGTGACTACGGTGTGAAGCTGCCAGCCGCGAATGGCAAGTCGGCGACCGTCGGCTACTGCTGGGGCGGTTCCACCAGCTTCATGTACGCCACGAAACAGCCCGGCCTCGACGCAGCGGTCGTGTACTACGGCGGGTCGCCGTCGGACCTCGGCACGCTCGCCACGACGAAGGCCGCCGTGCTCGGACTCTACGGCGAGAACGATGCGCGCGTGAACGCCACGATCGAACCGGCGAAGGCCGAGATGACACGCCTGAAGAAGACGTTCGACACGCACATCTACGCGGGCGCCGGCCACGGGTTCCTGCGCGCGCAGTCGGGACAGGACGGCGCCAACCTGAAGGCCACGCAGGAAGCGTGGCCGACGATGCTGGCGTTCTTCAAGAAGCATCTGTAAAGCCGGCAACCGGCAACCGGCAACGGGCAACCGGAATTCTCAGCCACGTGTAGCCGCCGGACTCATCCGGCGGTCAGAGCGCTGTCTGTTCCGTGAGCCGTGAGCCGTACGTCTACTTGAAGCTGAGGCCGGCGCTGAGGACGAACATCGTCACGACGGGGTTGCCGATGTAGTCGCCTTCGAGCGGCCTGGCGCCGATCCGGTAGTAGCGGCCGTCGAACGTGAAGGCGACGTGCTCGCTGATGAACCAGCGGGCACCACCGCCGACGTTGATCGTGAGCGTCTGCGGACCGTACGCCAGCGCCGATTCGACGCGCCCGGCCCTGATCTGCGAGAGCCCCACGCCGCCGCCGAGGTAGCTCCACCCGCGGCTGCTGCCGAAGTTCAGTGACACCTGCGGCACGATGCCGCGCACGCGGTATTCGCCTTCCGTTGTCGTGACTGGCGCCGACGCGTCATCTTCGTCGCCGCGCGGCGCCTGGGTGCCGCCGATCATCAGCAGCGACGCGCCAAACCCCAGCGTGACCTTCCCGCGCACGGGATAGACGTGCGCGCCGACGTCGAGACCGAGCACGCGCTTGGGAAGTTCCTCCGTGAGGAGGCCGCGCGGCGCCGCCAGTTCCTCCGAACGGCCGACGCTGCTGAACGCGCCGCGCACGTCGACGGCGAACGGTCCCGGCGGCTCGGGCGCCTGAGCCCACGCCGCGACAGGCGCGGCAAGTAAGCAGGCACTGACGAGTAACAACTGACTGCCGGAAACCCGCCAGCTACGCCTGCGTGTGTCACCCGGCATTCGACATTCGGCGTTCGTCATTCGCGAACGGGTCGCGGAGCGCATCGCAAGCAGTATAGGCGGGAGAGGCGGGGAGTGACCGTGCGCCCGGGTACAATCTGCCGCATGTCCAGCTCCCAGCACGCGTTCGCGTCGATCTCCGCTCGTGCCCTGATCGTCACCGCCGCCGTGTCGATGGCCGCCTGTTCGACACCGACGTCGCACGTGGCGCCGCCGGGGCCTGACCTGGAATCGATCGACGCCGCGCGTCTCGAAGCCCACGCCGCGTTCCTCGCCGACGACCTGCTGGAAGGGCGCGCGCCAGGCGCGCGCGGCGGCGATCTCGCGGCGCGCTACGTCGCCACGCAGTTCGCGCTGCTCGGTCTCGAGCCTGGCGCCGCCGACGGTACCTACTATCAGCCCGTCCCCATCGTCGAGGCGACTGTCTCGCGTGAGCGCACGACGATGACCGCGCGCGGGTCGAAGGGACAGCGGGCGTTCACCATGGGCAAGGACCTGTCGCTCATCGCGTCTGTCGATGCGCCATCGGTGGCGCTCGATGCGGATGTGGTCTTCGTCGGCCACGGCATCGTGGCTCCCGAATACGACTGGAACGACTACGAGGGCGCCGACGTGAAGGGCAGGATCGTCATGGTGATGGTCAACGATCCACCCGCCACTGACGCGGAGCCGGATCTGTTCGCCGGCAAGGCGCTCACGTACTACGGGCGCTGGACGTACAAGTTCGAGGAGGCGCTGCGGCAGGGCGCGGCCGGCGTCATCCTCATCCACACGGAGGCGTCGGCCACATATCCGTTCGGCGTCGTGCTCTCCACGACGATCGGCGAGCAGGTGTTCCTGCCCTCCGCGGATGGCGAGCCGGTGCTGCGGCTGAAGTCGTGGCTCACCAACGACGCGGCGGTCGATCTGGCGGCGCTCGGCGGACAGGATCTCGAGACGCTGCGGCGGCGCGCGCTCACGCGCGGCGGGAAGGCCACGCCGCTTGGCGTCACCGTGTCCTTACGCGTGACGCAGGCCACCACGCGCAAGACGTCGCCCAACGTCGTCGCGAAGCTGCCGGGTCGCAACGTCGAGGAGGCCATCGTGTTCTCGTCGCACTACGACCACATGGGCCGGCGCGA
>CAYRAE010000011.1:13243-27377 GCA_964422175.1 uncultured Luteitalea sp.
GCCGACGAGCATCCCGAGCGCGGCTACTTCTTCAGGTCCGATCACTTCCCGTTCGTGAAGGCGGGTGTGCCGGCGTTCTCGCTCACGCTCGGCGATGCGTCGGGCTTCCGTGGTCCGCGCGCCGAGCAGGCGCGCGCCATGTCCGAGGCGTACAACGCGACGCACTACCACCAGCCCTCCGACGAAATCTCGCCGGACTGGGACTGGACGGGTGCCGTCGAGGACACGCGCCTGATGGCGGAGCTCGGGTGGCGCATCGCCGCGCTGCCCGTGATGCCGGCGTACAAGAGCGACGACCAGTTCGCGCGCGTCCGCGCGAAGGACGGGAAGTAGCCAATGCTCGCCACACTCGCGGGAATTCGAGCCGCAGCCGCACGCATCGAGGGCATCGCGCGACGTACGCCTGTCGTCGATCTCGCGCCGATCGTCAAGGGTCTGCACGTGAAGTGCGAGCAGATGCAGCCCATCGGCGCATTCAAGATTCGCGGCGCGTACAACTATCTCGCGCAGCTCGACGCCGACGCGCGCGCGGCGGGCGTCATCACGTATTCGTCGGGCAATCACGGCCAGGCCGTGGCGTATGCGGCGCAGCGATTCGGCATCCCGGCGGTGATCGTGATGCCCGAGACGGCACCGGCGGTGAAGGTGGACGGCGCGCGCCGCTGGGGCGCAGAGGTGGTGTTCGCGGGGACGACCACGGTGCACAGGCAGGAGCGTGCTGAAGCGCTGGCAGCGGAGCGCGGCCTGCTCGTGGTGCCGCCGTTCGACAGCCTGCCGATCGTCGAAGGGCAGGGGACGGCCGGACTCGAACTGCTCGAACAGGTGCCCGCCGTGCGGACCGTTGTCGTGCCTGTCGGTGGCGGCGGACTCATCTCCGGCGTTGCGGCGGCCATCAAGTTGTCGGATCCGTCGATTCGCGTGATCGGCGTCGAGCCAGAAGGGGCGCCGAAGATGTCGACGTCCCTCGCGGCGGGTGCGCCTGTGACGCTGACGTCGGTGAAGAGCGTGGCCGACGGATTGATGGCGGTCAGGCCCGGTACGATCAACTTCGCGCACGTGCAGGCGTTCGTCGACGATGTGGTGACGGTGTCAGACGATGCGATCGTCGATGCGGCGCGCGTGTTGTGGGAGAGCGCGCGCATCGCGATCGAGCCCAGCGGCGCCGCGTCAGTCGCGGGTGCATTGCCGCGTCTCGACGTCTGGCGCGCCGACGGTCCCGTGGTCGCCGTGCTCAGCGGCGGAAACGTCGGCCTCGCCGAACTCGCGGGCCTGATTGCCAACGCCAGGGGCTGAAGCCCCTGGCCTCCATCTGAAATCGACCGGTTGCCGGTTGCCGGTTGCCGGTTGCCGGACTACGTCGCCAGCGGCGGACCCTGCGGCACGCGGATCCGCACGCGTGGCGCGGTGTACGCGTGTCGCTTCGCCGTGAACGTGGCGGTGAGGTACTCGCCCATGTGCACGTTGCCCGACATCGTGTCGCCGTTGGCCTTGCCGGAGAAGGTGAACGTCACTGAGCTCCCGGGCCGACGCTCCACGCTGCGAACCACGACCTCGTCGCCCTCGACCATGCCCGCGATGTCGCGCGTGCTGAACTCGCCCTGATGCGTGCCCTGCAGCCAGCCGTCCTTCTGCTCCAACGAGAGCGTGTGGCGACCCTGGCTGCTGGCAAACGCGATCTCCACATCCCAGCGCCCGCTCACGTCGATCGACGGCGCGCCGGTCGTCGTCGATCGCGGCGGTCGCGTGGCAGACAACAGTGCATGGATGCGATCGGCCACGACCTTGTCGTCGCCGGGCTGCATCATCCACGCCGCCACGGAGATCGACGTCGTACCGGCTGCCGCGGCGCCACGACCTCCTCCGCCGGCGCCGACGGCAATCCGCGGCTTGTTCTTCGAGAGATAGTCCGCAGCATCCTCGCCCGTGATGTTGAGAGCGTCGGGGTTCCACGAGATGACGAGCGATGGCGTGCGATTGGAGAGCCCCTGCGGCTCGCGCACGCTGGTGGTCACGCCGGGCACCGTACCCACGCGCTTGGCGATCGTGTCGAGCCAGCCGAGCCATGTCTTCCACTCGGCGGCGTGATCGCGCGTGACCCACGCCTCGACGGCAGCCAGCATGCCGAGCGTCTCCTCGCGGCCCACCTTGTTGTCGCGACCGGGACCATGGTGTGGCGCGCTCGCCTGCCAGGCCGACTGCAGCAGCGCCTTGTCGCCGAGCAGCAGACCCGCGCACTGCGGTCCGCGCAGCGCCTTGCCGCCGCTGTAGGCGACGATCGTCGCGCCCTGCTGGAGATGCACGTTGGGGAACGTGAGGCCTTCGGCGGCGGCGTCGATCAGGATCGGCACCTTCTTCGGCTTGGCGACCTTCGCGATGTTCTCGAGCGAGAACGGGCCCGACATCGTCTCCTGGCCCGCGAGCAGGTAGATCATCGCGGTCCGCGGACCGAGCGCGCGTTCGAGTTCCTCGAGCGAGTCGACGGTAATCATCGTCACGCCGACGTTGCGCACGGCGGCGTCGTACACGTTGCGCGAGTATCGCGGACTCACGACCTCCGTCTTGTCGAAGCCCGTGAGGTCGGGAATGCGCACGAGGCGTTCGGGATTGCCGCCGGTGACGCACGCGGCCGTGACGTGCTTGAGCCCCGCCGCGCAGCCCGACGACACCATGCCCCACTCCGCGCCCGTGAGTTCGGCGAGCCGCTGTCCGACGGCGGCGGCCAGTTCGTCGATCTGCGCGTAGTAGCGCGTGGCGGCGTCCATCGCGGCGCGCACTTCGGGCAGTTCGACGGAACCGCCGATGATCGTGAACGTGCCGCGACAGTTGATGACCGGCTCGACGCCGATCGACTGATAGATCTCCGGTCCCGGCTTCAGCGGACCCGCCGCCGCAGCGGTGGCGTGCGTGGCGGCGGCACCGAGCATCGTCGGCATCGCCAGCGCGGGAGCGAGACGGAACAGATCGCGCCGCGTGACACCCTCCTGCGGCAGGTCGGGAAGGAGATCGTCATGCATGGTGGCCCTATGCTACTGCACTGCATTCGGGCCGGTGTCGTCCGCGTTGCCGGCCTGGCCGGAAATCGCCGTTCGCGCCGCGGCGATCGCCTCGTCGAGCGTGGCGACCGCACCATCGAGCTGCTGGTCGTACACGGCGCGCAGCACGTCACCCATCGACGGTCCCGGCGTGACGCCGAGCGCCATCAGGTGCCGGCCGAGGAGCAGGGGTGGCGGTGCCGCGTGCTCGACACCGAGCGCCGAGACGCGATCGAGGAACCACTGTCCGAACGAGCAGTCGAACGTACCGCCCCGGCCATTGCAGTCGGCTTCGGAGAGGCGCGCCAGCAGCACCATGTCGACCTTGCGTGCCAGTCGACGGAACGCCCCATCGGAGACGGGTGCGGTGGCCTTCCACCACGACCCCGGCAGCATGTGCCACGCGACGAGCGCGAGCACCTGCTGGCGCACCGGGTAACCGTCGAGCGTGTGGACCTGCAGCGCGTCGAGGATGGCCGTCGCGAGCGGCACGCCGGCGCCTTCGTGGCCGGGTGACTTGATGCGGCCGTCGGTCTCGGCGGTGACGAGCGGTTTGCCGATGTCGTGCAGCAACGCGCCGAGCATCAGCGACACCTGCTCGGGATACGTAAAGCCCTGCTTCCTCTTTGCCGCCTCGTCCACGACCATCGTCGTGTGCGTCCACACGTCGCCCTCGGGATGCCACTCGGCATCCTGCGGGCACGTCGCCAGCGCGTCGAGCGTGGGCCACAGGCGCGCCACGACGCCGAGGTCGCGTGCGAGGTGCAGGCCGATGGACGGGCGAGCGGCGCGAAGCAGCAGTTTCTCCACCTCGCCCCAGATGCGCTCGGCGGGCAGGTCGTCGAGCGGGGTCTCGCGACAGACGCGCGCCGTCGCCTCGTCGAGCCGGCAGTCGAAGCGCGCGGCAAACTGCAGCGCACGCAGCACGCGGAGGCTGTCGTCGCCGAACGTCCGTGCGTCCACCATGCGGAGCAGGCGTGCGTCGAGATCGGCGCGGCCGCCGTGCGGGTCGAGGTACGCGTCGGTGAGCGGATCCCAGCCGATCGCGTTCATCGTGAAGTCGCGGCGGCGGGCGGCCTCGTCGAACGACAACGACGGATCGCCGAACACGGCAAAGCCCTTGTGCCCGCGGCCGACCTTCGACTCGCGGCGCGGCAACGAGACGTCGAGCCCCTGAACCTTGAAGACCGTGAAGCTCTCGCCAACCGTGTTCACCGGTCCCCACTGCGCGAGGAGTGCACGGAGATCGTCGGCGGGAATGCCGAACACCTCGATGTCGATGTCCTTGCTCGGGTGCCCCAGCAGGACGTCGCGCACGTAGCCGCCGACGACGAGCGCGCGACCGCCGCGTTCGTCCACCGCTGTGGCGATCGCATGGACGCGCGCGAGATCCTGCGCCGGCGTGGCGGGGGTCATCGCGGCGTCCTGCTGAACCTGGTCGACACCCAGTCGGCCAGGCCCGGGAAGAGCGCCGATGCCGCGGGGATGAGCCGCGTCAGCGCCATCGGATACACGTCGGCTTTCGGACGTCGCAACGCACGCACCATCGTGGCCGCGACGTGTTCAGGTGATTGGCGAGGGCCGGAGCCCGAGACATCCATGCCCCATTCCTGCGCGATGGCGCCGCGGAACTCCGTCTCGGTGCTGATCGGATACACGAGCGTGACGTGGACGCCGGTACCCGCGAGTTCGGCGCGAACCGATTCGCCGAGGCCTGCCTGCGCGAACTTCGTCGCGGCGTAGGCGCCCATGCGCGGCACGCCCTTGCGGCCCACGATCGACGACACGATGAAGAGATGGCCGCGGCCTTGCGAACGGAAGTGGCGACAGGCCGCGCGCGCGGCGTGGAAGGTGCCGAAGTAGTTGACCTCCATCAGCCGGCGCATGGCGTCAGGGTCCGTTTCGTCGAGCCGCCCGTTGTAGCCGAGCCCCGCGTTGCACACCACGACGTCGAGTCGTCCCGTCGTGGCGAGCGCCGTCTCGATCGCGCGGTCGACCTGCGCGGCATCGGTGACGTCGCAGGCGACGGGCGTTGCCGCGCCGCCCGCGCCGACGATCGTCGCGGCGACGCGCTCGAGCCTGTCGATCCGACGCGCGGCCAGCACGACGTGCAGGCCTTCGCGCGCGAACGACTCGGCGCACGCCTGGCCGATGCCTGAAGAGGCTCCCGTGATGACGGCCGTGCGCCGATCGCCCATCCCGGCATCGTAGCAGCGCGGGTGCTATCCTCGGCACCCATGACAGCCGGACGCAGGCCCGTGGACGCCGCGCGAGAGGTGCGCTGACGTGGAACGCACGCACCGGTTACTCCGCGATCTGGTCGCCATCAACTCGATCAATCCCCTGCTCGTGCCTGGTGCGCCGGGTGAAGCCGACGCTGCGGAGTGTCTGGCAACGTGCCTGCGCGAGAGTGGTCTCGACGTCACGGTGAGGGAGGTAGTGCCTGGCCGCCCCAACGTCGTCGGCGTGCTCGACGGCGCGCAGCCGGGGCCGACGCTGCTGCTGTGCGGACACCTCGATACCGTTGGCGTCGAAGGCATGGTCGATCCGTTCACGCCTGTCGAACGCGACGGTCGTCTCTACGGACGCGGCACGCAGGACATGAAGAGCGGACTGGCGGCCTGCGTCGGCGCGGCGCGTCTGCTCGCCGCGGAAGGCCTGGCGAAGGGCCGTGTGCTCGTCGCCGGCGTGGTGGACGAGGAGTTCGCGAGTCTCGGTGCCGAGGCATTGGTGCGCGACTGGCGTGCTGACGCCGCGGTGATCACCGAACCCACGGATCTCACGGTCGCGACCGCGCACAAGGGCTTCGCGTGGCTCGAGATCGTGACGCATGGCAAGGCCGCGCACGGCAGCCGGCCCGAGGACGGGCGCGATGCGATTCTCGCGATGGGACGCGTGCTCGGCGTGCTGGAGCGGTTCGACCAGGAACTGCGCGCGCGACCGACGCATCCGCTGCTCGGCAGCGGATCGCTGCACGCGTCGACGATCGCCGGCGGCACCGAGGCGAGCGTGTACCCCGCCGAGTGTCGCCTGTCGATGGAGCGGCGCACGTTGCCCGGCGAAGACGGTGCGCGTGCGCTGCACGAAGTGGAGCAGATGCTCGCCGTGCTGCGCGGCAACGACGCCGCGTTCCGCGCCGACGCGCGTCTCGTGGTGGATCGACCGGCGTACGACCTCGACCCGTCGGCGGAGCTGCCGCAGCAACTCGTCGTGGCGGCGCGTGCGCGCGGCCTCGAAGCACGCCTCACCGGCATGAGCTACTGGACCGACGCCGCGATTCTCGGCAATGCGGGCATTCCGACAGTGATCTTCGGCCCGCGCGGCGCGGGGCTGCACAGTGCGGTGGAGTACGTCGAGCTGTCGAGCGTCGACGAGTGCGCGTACACGCTCGCCGCGCTCGCCCGGCAGTTCCTCGGGTGAGCGATCGCTGACGTATCAGCGCAGGCGGTGGCGGCGTGGATCGCCCGCGTAGGTGCGCTGGTAGGCGCGGCCACCCGTATCCCATCCCGGCGAGTCGTGCCGGCACGACACACAGCGCAGCGTGACGCGCGCACCCTCGACGTGCAGATAGCGCTCGTGTCCCTGCAACCCGCAGATGAGCTGCTGCAGCCATACGCCGCAACGCGCCAGCTGTTCAGCGAACGGCCGCGGCCGAGACTGCAGAGCCGGAAATGTGGTGGTGAATGCCGTGGGATGGAATCCACTGGCCATGATTGCGTCTCCTCCCCGACGCCCCGCACATCAGTGCAGTGCGCCCCTCGCATATGTCAACGGCGGGGAGCGAGATGACGAACAGTCTACCTGAACGTGAATTCTTGAAATTCTGAAATTCAGGAATCCGAACCCGCGGGTTTCGGTTCCAGCAGATGCTTCAGCTGCCTGCCGTAGTAACGCAGCACGAAGCGATCGCGCACGCGCACCACGCTGCCTTCCTGCTGCAGCACGCCGCGCTCCTCGAGCAGCGCGAGTGCCTGCGTGACAGCTCGGCGGGCGTCTGTCGTCTCGAGGTTGGCGCCGCGCGCGCCGAGGCGATCGATGAGCGCCGCCACTGCCGAGACCAGTTCGGCGCGCGGCATGGATGGCCGCATCGCGCTGGCCACCAGCGCCGTCGGCAGCACCTTGTGCAGGCGGCCGATCGAGCCGAGTACCTGCTGCGCGAGTTCCATCACGTCGCGCCGCGATCGCGCTTCACCGCGCGCCAGCGTCACGGGCGTGCCGAACGTCACGAACGCGCGCGACTGATACCCCACCGCCGTGCCGACCATCTCCGCGAGTTCGCGGGTGAACGGGCGCTGGCGGCCCTTGGTGAGCTGCGGCGCGAGTATCCGGTCTTCGAGCACCAGGTCGTACGCGATCGCCACGGGCACGATGCTGAGCACCGGGACTTCCGCCAGCACGACGGCATTGAACAGGCCCGTCTTGGCGCTCTTCAACTCTCCGCTGTAGCTGCGCCCGCCTTCCGGATAGAAGAACAGGTCCTGCGTTTCGAGGAGCTCGGCGACGAACGCTTTCAACGTCACCAGGTAGGCGGCGTCGCGCGCACCACGACGGATCGGGATCGCGCCGGTGACGTGCTTGTGCAGCAGCCCGAGCGCACCACCGAACAGGTTGATGCCCGCCGCGATGATCGGCGGCCTGATCTGATGGTCTTCGAGGATGAGCGGCTCGATGAGGTAGTCGAGGTGGCTCTTGTGGTTCGACACGTAGACGACGCGGCCCTTGTCGACCGCGCCGAAGACGTTGGGCAGCCCCTCCGGGATGCGCTCGACCTTGCGCAGGATCGGATAGAGCGGGTGCTTGAGGGCGCGGTAGATCGAGTGGCGCTGCCTGGCGCGCAGCTCTTCCAGGTAGCCCTCGATGCGTGCCAGGGCCGCCGGATCACCATCGGGCGGCTGGTACAGCCGCCGCACGTCCTCACGCGCCAGCACGGCTTGCCGCAGATCGTCGCCAATCACGACAGAGGAGTGTAGCAGGGGCATTGCCGGTACGGCCGGCCCTCCGGGCCCGGCCAACCGGGCGCTACGCGTTTCGCGTGTTCTGGATCTCGCGAATCACCGCGTCGGTGAACGCCGTCGTCGACGCGGTGCCGCCGAGATCGCCTGTCAGCGTGGTGCCCGCCGCGAGGACGCGGCTCACGGCGCCGAAGATCACGTCGGCCGACGACCGCTCGCCGATGTGGCGCAGGAGCATCAGGCCCGACAGCAGCAGCGCCGTCGGATTCGCCTTGTCCTGACCCGCGATGTCGGGCGCGCTGCCGTGCACGGCTTCGAACACCGCGGCGTGCTTGCCCAGGTTCGCGCCGGGCACCACGCCGAGCCCGCCGACCAGACCCGCCGCCAGGTCCGACACGATGTCGCCGTACAGGTTCGGTAGCAGCAGGATGTCGAACTGTTCGGGCCGCATCACGAGCTGCATGCAGGCGTTGTCGACGATCTTCTCGTCGTACTGCACGCCCGGGAACTCTTTCGCCACCGCGCGCGCCGACCGCAGGAACAGGCCGTCGGCCTGCTTCATGATGTTGGCCTTGTGGATCGACGTCACCTTGCGACGGCCGTTCTGCCCGGCATATTCGAACGCGAAGCGCGCGATGCGCTCGCTCGCCGTCGCGGTGATCACCTTCAGCCCCGCCACCACGCCGGGCACGATCTCGTTCTCGAGGCCCGCGTACAGGTCTTCCGTGTTCTCGCGGACGATGACCATGTCCACGCCCTGGAAGCGCGACGGCACGCCGGGCAGGTTGGTCACCGGCCTGAGGTTGGCGTAGAGGTCGAGGGCCTTCCGCAGGCCGACGTTCACGCTCGTGAACCCCTCGCCCACGGGCGTCGTCACGGGGCCCTTCAACGCGATCTTGTTGGCGATCACCGAATCGAGCAGCGACTGCGGCAGCGTGCTGCCCGTTTGCGCCACGGCCGTCACACCGGCGTGGTGCTCCTCCCATTCGATGTCGACGCCAGCCGCCGCGATGATGCGCACGACAGCGGTGCTGACTTCCGGCCCGATGCCGTCCCCGGGGATGAGCGTGACGCGATGAGCCATGCGGAGGCCATTATAGAACCCTGACCGACGTGAACTGGCACCCGTGGCACACAGCCGCCTTCCTCGACGCACAGCGCCGACGGAGGCCCGTCCTGCTGCTCCTCGAGACGGCCTGGTCGCCTGCCTGCGCCCGCGCACGCGCCGAAATCCTCTCGCGGCACGATGTCGAGCAGGCGATCGCCGACACCATGGTGGCCGTGCGTGTGGACGCCGACCGCCGGCCCGACATCGCCGACAGGTACGGCCTCGGTCACTGGCCGTCGCTCCTGATCCTCACGCCGGACGGCCACGTCCTCACGGGAGGCACGCATCTCGACGCGTCGCTTGCCGCACGCATCAGGGTCGCTGCCGACACCTTCGCGCGCGCGCCTCGACCGGATGCGACGACGACAGCTCTCCTCGATGACATCTCGCCGACCGACGACGCGACGTTGACGGTACGCATCGCGGAGGCCGTGGCTGCTGGCAGCGAAGTGCAGGCAGACGCGCCGCTGTCAGGCAGTGCACCGTGGGCAGGCGTCGCGCTCTTCTCGGCCGCGCGCGCGGCCGTCACGCAGGACGATGCGTGGGCACGTCGATCCGCCGCGGCGATCGACGCGCTCGACGAGGTGCCGTCAGGCCCGGACGGTCGACCACGCCTGCACGCCCGCGGTGTGCTCGCGTGCGTGCCTGCCGCCGGGGACTGGCCCGCGGTTGCGCGACTGGAGGACCAGGCCGAGTGGACGCGCGTGCTCGCACGCGCCGTGCGGATGCACCCCGTGCAGGAGTGGATCGATCGCCTCGAGGCGCTCGTGCGAGGACTCCGGTCCTTCCGGCGCGACGATGCCCACTGGCAACCGTGGCTCGGCTCGAACGGCCCCGTGTTCGTCGACGCGTCGGCGCGTGCCTGTCGTGCGCTCATCGCCGCCGGTGAAGTCCTCGAACGCCACGAACTGGTGCGCGAGGCCATCGACTCGGTCGACGTGCTCGCCGCTGTCGCGTACGCGCGTGCGGGGGGCGTGGCCCACGTGCTCGACGGCGGGCGGGCACGCGGCCCGATGCTGCTGGACGACGCGATGTTGCTCGGGCATGCGCTGCTCGACGGCGATGCGTGGCGCGACAACGACGTGTATCGCGATCTCGCGGAGGAGATCGCGCGCACGACGCTGGCGCGCCTCCAGGGCGCGTCCGGCGCACTCGTGGATCGCGTGACGGCGCTGGCCGGTGCCGGACAGGTCGGTCGCCTCGCCGAACCGCACCATCCGCTGACGGGCAACGCCGAGGCGGCACGCCTCGTTCTGCGGCTGTTCCCTGACGACGACGAGGCTCGGGCGGGCGCGCGCCGCCTCCTGCGTGGCGTGAGTACCGAGGCCGCGTCTGCGGGGGTGTTCGGCGCGCCTGTCGGGCTTGCGTGGGAGGCCCTCGCCCCGGCCGGCGCCGTCACTGCCGCGTGGTAGACTACGCGACCCGGAGGTCCTTGTGTCACCGTCAGTTGCACCCGCTACAGCCGCCCTGCACAACGTCGCCACCCGCCTGCGGATCGACTCCGTGCGCAGCACCACGAAGGCCGGCAGCGGCCACCCCAGTACGTGCTGCTCGGCCGCTGACATCGTCGCGTCCCTGTTCTGTGGCGAGATGCGCTACGACCCCGCCGACGCCGCGCGCCCGGACAACGATCGCTTCATCCTGTCGAAGGGCCACGCCGCGCCGTTGCTGTATGCCGCGTGGGCCGAGGTTGGCATCGTACCGCGTGCGTCGACGCTGACGCTGCGCGAGCTGACCAGCGATCTCGAAGGGCACCCGACGCCGCGGCTGCCGTGGGTGGATCTCGCGACAGGCTCGCTCGGACAGGGCCTCGCGGCCGGTGTCGGCTGTGCGCTCAACGCGCGCCGGATCGGCAGCGACTATCGCACGTACGTGATGCTCGGCGACGGCGAGATGGCGGAGGGGTCGGTGTGGGAAGCCGCGCAGAGCGCGCAGTTCCACGCCGTGGATTCGCTCTGCGCGATCATCGACCTCAACGGGCTCGGCCAGAGTCGTGCGACGCAGTTCGGCCACGACGCCGAGAACGTCGCCGGACGCTGGCGCGCCTTCGGCTGGCACGCCATCATCGTTGACGGGCACGACATCGCGGCGATTCAGGCGGCGTTTGCCGAGGCTCGGCGCACCACCGGCAAGCCGACGGTGCTCGTGGCCAACACGCTCAAGGGCAAGGGCGTGTCGATCATGGAGGGCAAGGATGGTTGGCACGGCAAGGCACTGAAGCCCGCGGAAGCCGACGCCGCTGTCGCCGAGCTCGAGGCCCAACTGGTGCCGGAGTCCGGCGCCGATCCTGTGGTCATCCCGAAGCCGTCAGGCGTCATCGCCAGGCCGGATCCGACGTCGTCGGGTCCTCTCGATCCGCCGGCCTACGCCAAGGGCGATCTGGTGGCGACGCGCGAGGCGTTCGGCACCGCGCTCGCGAAACTCGGCGCAGCCGACGCGCGCGTCGTGGCGCTGGATGCCGACGTGAAGAACTCCACGTTCAGCGATCGCTTCGAGAAGGCGTTCCCCGATCGCTTCTACCAATCGTTCATCGCCGAGCAGGTGATGGTGGGGATGGCGATGGGCCTGGCGGCCCGCGGGGCGATTCCGTTCGCCGCGACGTTCGCCGCGTTCCTCACGCGCGCCTCCGATTTCATCCGCATGGCCGGCGTCAGCCAGGTGCCGGCCAAGTTCGCCGGCAGCCACTGCGGCGTGTCGATCGGTGAAGACGGCCCGTCGCAGATGGCGCTCGAGGATCTCGCGATGTTCCGCGGCGTGCCCGGCTGCGCGGTGCTCTATCCGTGCGACGCGGTGAGCACGGAGCGCCTGATGGCGGCCGCCGCCGCGCATCACGGCATGGCGTACGTGCGCACCAGCCGGCCGAAGACGCCGGTCATCTACGGCAACGACGATGTCTTCGCGGTGGGTGGGTCGAAAGTGCTGCTGTCGTCGGCGTCGGATGTCATCACGATCGTCACGGCGGGTGTCACGGTGTTCGAGGCTCTGCGGGCCGCGGAGACGCTGGCCGGTGAACGCATCGGCGTGCGCGTCATCGACCTGTACTCGGTCAAGCCCGTCGACGCAGGAACGGTGCTCGCCGCGGGACGCGAGACGGGCCTCATCCTCACCGTCGAGGATCACTACTCGGCAGGCGGCATCGGCGACGCGGTGTGCGAGGTGGTTGCGCCGCATGGTGTTCGCGTGGAGCGCGTGGCGGTGCCGGGCGTGCCCCGCAGCGGGACACCCGAGGAACTCATGGACGTCAACGGCCTGTCGGCGCGCGCGTTGACGGAGACCGTCCGCCGATTGGTCAGCGCGCGCTGACGCACGGGCGGCGGTCGATCGGATGCATGCGGGTTCTCGCCTCGCTCGTCTCGTCGCGCTCGCCATCGTCGGCGCGGGCGGACTGCACCTCGTGGTGCGCGCGCAGGGACAGGCGCCGCTGCTCGCGGTTCAGGATCCTGCGTGGGCGCCCGGCGGTACCCGCATCGCCGTCTCCGTACTCGATCAGATCTGGACGATGACGCCGGATGGCCGCGACCCGCGGCCGTTCGTGGCGTGGCCGCACGGCACGCCGCCAGCCGTCGAGCGCGATCCCGCGTGGGCGCCTGACGGCCGACGGCTCGCATTCGCGGCCGACATCGGTGCTGGCTTCGACCTCTACGTCGCCACCGAGGGTGGCGCGCCGCGCCGTCTCACGATCGCCCCCGGCGACGAACGCCAGCCGTCATGGACGCCCGACGGTCGCCTCGTGTTCGCGCAGCGCGCGCGCGACCAGTGGGGCCTGATGGTGATCAACGTGGACGGCACGACGCCGGACGTGCCGCCGCGCATCGAGGTGGTCGTCGACACGCAGGCCGACGAGCGTGACCCTGCCGTGTCGCCCGACGGACGCCGCCTGGCGTACGTGAGCAGCGACGCCGACGACAACGGTGCCGACGACGTGTGGGTGCGTGCGCTGCCGGGGCTCTCCGTGCTGCCCGACGGCGGTGAGCCCGTGCCGACGATTGTCGACGAACGCCCCTGGCGCGTCACGGCCACGCGTGCGCGCGAATCGAATCCCGCATGGGATCCGTCCGGCGAGCGGCTGGCGTATGCGGCAGACGACGATGGCGACGGTGCGGTGTGGGTGACAGCGGTGCCCTCCGGGCCTGCAGTGACAGGCCGCCGCGCGCGCGGCGCGGCCGACGGTGCGATTCTCGTATCGCGCATGCGGTCGCGCCCGGTCTGGTCGCCTGATGGACGCACGCTGCTGCTGGCGGATCTCCCAGCCGACTGGCCGCGGTACAACGGCAATCCCCTGCGCGTGCCCGCCGACCCACCTCCGGTGTTCGGTCGAGGCGCGGGCTTCGGACTGCGAACGATTCCCGCGCCGCTGCCGCCGGACGCCGGCGCGCAGCCCGTGCAGAGCATTGTCGAGCCGGACGCCGCACGATGGACGCTCGCCTTCGATCGCACATGGCTGCTGTTGCGCGATCTCTACTACCGGTCTGGGCCGCAGGCAGGGGCATGGGACGCGCTCCGGGCTCAACTGCGCCCTCGTGCAACGGCCGCGCGCAGCGGTGCGGAACTTGCCGTCGTCGTCGACGACCTGGTGGCGCGGCAACCGCTCGTACGCGAGCCCGTGACATCGCAGGACGCGATGGTCGTGTCCGGTCATCGCCTCGCGAGCGAGGCCGGCGCACGCATCCTCCAGCAGGGCGGCAACATCGTCGATGCGGCGATCGCCGTGTCGTTCGCGCTGGGCGTCGTCGAACCCGACGCGTCGGGCATCGGGGGCGATGGCATGGCGCTGCTGTTCCTGAACGGCATGCGCGAGCCCGTGGTGATCGACTACAAGGACCAGTCGCCCATCCACGCCACCCTCACTAATCCGGCGATCTTCCGCGACGGCCGGATCGTCGGCGACGGTCCTGCCGCCGCGAACATCCCCGGCGTCGTCGCGGGGATGGATCACCTGTACCGCCGATACGGATCTGGCCGTTTCGCGTGGTCGCAGCTCATCGCACCGGCGATTGCGCTGGCCGCTGAAGGCTACGAGCTCGACGAGGCCCTGCCGACGA
>CAYRAE010000012.1:0-27135 GCA_964422175.1 uncultured Luteitalea sp.
GCGGCATCGGGCCGGCGTACGAGGACAAGATCGGGCGTCGCGGCATTCGTGTAGGAGATCTGTCGGACCGGGCGTCGCGGCAGATGCTCGAGGATGCGGTGCGTCACAACGTTGAGGCGCGCAACCAGATCATCCCAGACGCGCACATGGACTGGCGCGACGTGATCGCCGAGCTCGATCGCGTGTGGATGCGCCTCGCGCCGTTCGTCACCGACACGTCGCTCCTGCTCGATCGCGCCATCGCGTCGGGTCAGCGCGTGATGTTCGAAGGCGCGCAGGGCACGTTGCTCGACATCGATCACGGGACGTATCCGTACGTCACCTCGTCGAACGCGACGACGGGCGGCATCTGCACGGGCCTGGGGATCGGGCCGAAGCACATCACCGGCGTGATGGGCGTGGCCAAGGCGTACACGACGCGCGTGGGCGAGGGTCCGTTCCCGAGCGAACTGCTGGACGACATGGGGCAGCGGCTGCGCGATGGCGGCAGCGAGTACGGATCGGTCACGGGCCGGCCGCGGCGCTGCGGGTGGTTCGACGCGGTCGCGCTGCGCTATGCCGTGCGCGTGAACGGCCTCGACGCGCTCGCGATCACGAAGATGGACGTGCTCGACGGCTTCGAGACCCTCAGGATCTGCACGGCCTACACCGCCGATGGCGAGACGGTGGAGCACTTCCCGTCAGACATCGGGCAACTCGCGCGTTGTACGCCCGTGTACACCGACGTGCCCGGATGGACGGCCCCGACGGCGGGCGTGAAGCGCTTCGAAGACCTGCCGGCCGAAGCGCGCGCGTACATCGCCACGCTCGAGGAGATCTGCGGCGTGCCCGTTGGTCTCATCTCCACCGGTTCGGATCGTCTCGACACCATCCTCCGCGACGATACCGTCGCCGGACGATGGTTCACGCTGCCTGCCTGAGATGCCGGCGACGCAGGATCCGGTGACTCGGCCCGCTGATATATCAGCTCCGTCGCCGGATCGCATCGCGTTGCGTTGCCGCGGTCTCGTGAAGCGTTACGGCGACGTGGTCGCCGTCGACGGCCTGGACCTCGAGGTGCGTGCCGGCGAGTGCTTCGGCCTGCTCGGTCCGAACGGCGCAGGCAAGACGACCACGATCGAGATCCTCGAAGGCCTGAACACCGCTGATGCCGGCGACGTCGAGGTGCTGGGGCTGCGATGGGCAACCGACGCCGCGCGCCTGCAACAGCGGCTCGGCATCCAGCTGCAGGAGACACAGCTCAACGACAAGCTCACCACCACAGAGCTGCTGCGGTTGTTCCGGTCGTTCTACCACCAGGGTCCGACGGTGGAGGACCTGCTCGCGAGCGTTGGACTCGAAGCGAAGCGTGACGCCTGGTACGGCAAGCTGTCCGGCGGGCAGAAGCAGCGTCTCGCCCTGGCGTGTGCGCTCGCGGGCGATCCCGACCTGCTGTTCCTCGACGAACCGACGACGGGGCTCGATCCGCAATCGCGCCGGCAGCTGTGGGATCTGCTGGCGACGTACAAGGCGCGCGGGCGCACGGTGGTGCTCACCACGCACTACATGGACGAGGCGCAGGTGCTCTGCGATCGCGTAGCCATCGTCGATCAGGGACGCGTGATCGCGCTCGGTACGCCGACGGAGTTGATCGCGTCGCTCGGCGCCGAGCACGTGGTGGAGTTCGCCCTTGCCGAAGGGCGAGTCTTGCCGGAGGTGGAGGCGCTCACCGCGCTGCCCGGTGTGCGCCGGGCGTCTGTCGCCGACGGACGCGGCACGCTCATCGTGTCGCACCTGCACGAAGCGCTGCCGTCTTTGCTGGCATCAGTGGCGGATCCTGACGCGTTCACGCTGCTCACGACGCACAGCGCCACGCTCGAAGACGTGTTCGTCGCGCTGACGGGGCGTCACTTGCGCGAGTAGGCGCGCGCCGACGACACGCATGCGACCACGCCATCCGCTGATCGAACTCACGCTCACGCGCTTCCGCGAGTTCCTGCGCGAACCCGAAGCCGTGTTCTGGGTGTTCGCGTTCCCGGTGCTGCTCTCGTGCGCGCTGGGACTGGCGTTCCGCGAGCAGGGCACGCCCGACGTGCTCGTGGGCGTGCTGCGCGATGCACAGGGGAGTGACGCGCCGATCGTGCGCACGCTCGACGCGGCGCCGTCCATGCGCGTTCGGGCCGTCGATCGCGCGGAGGCCGACGTCGCGCTGCGCAACGGCGCGATTCATCTGCTCGTCGTGCCGGGATCGCCGCTCACGTACGAGTTCGATCCCAGTCGCCCCGAGAGTCGCGTGGGCCGCTACGCCGTCGACGAGGTGTTGCAGACGGCGGCAGGGCGGACGGCGGCAGCGGCAACCACCGAGCGACTCGTGACGGTGCCGGGTTCGCGGTACATCGACTGGGTCGTGCCCGGGTTGCTGGGCATGAACATCATGGGCACCGGCATGTGGAGCGTGGCGTTCTCGGTGGTCACGGCGAGGATGCGCAAGCTGTTGAAGCGCCTCGTGGCCACGCCGATGCGTCGCCGCGACTATCTGCTGTCGCAGATCGCCGCACGGCTCATGTTCCTCGTGCTCGAAGTGAGCGTGCTCCTCGGGTTCGCGGTGCTCGTCTTCGGCGTGCCCGTCAACGGGTCGTGGCTGTTGCTGTCTGTGCTGTGCCTGCTGGGCGCGATGGTGTTCTCGGGGCTCGGGCTTCTCACCGCGAGCCGCGCGCAGACGATCGAGGGCGTGTCCGGGCTGATGAATCTGGTGATGGTGCCCATGTGGGTGTTCTCGGGCGTGTTCTTCGCGTCGGAGAATTTCCCTGATGCGATGCAGCCGTTCATCGCGGCACTGCCGCTCACGGCCCTGAACCAGGCGCTGCGGGGCGTGATGATCGACGGCAGCGGGCTGATGGCGCTGTGGGGCCAGGTGGCGATCCTGGCCGCCTGGGGCGTCGTGAGTTTCGTCGCGGCGCTCCGGCTGTTCCGCTGGCGGTAGGGGTAGGGCCGGCTCTCCGAGCCCGGCCCATGATGCTGCCCGCGTGACACGCGGCGGCTGATAAACTGACGCACGCGCGCGCCTGTAGCTCAGTCGGTAGAGCAGCGGCCTTTTAAGCCGTTGGTCGTGGGTTCGAGTCCCACCGGGCGCACCACCGTCACCCCTCCTCGACGTCGAGTCTGTTGCCCATTCAACGCGTCGCGCGACACCGGGAACGTTTCGCCAGCGGTTCTCGTCTGCCGACGGGAAGCGTATCGGGAGGACTCATGAGACGGTTGTTGCTGATTGGCACTCTGATTCTCGTCGCGTGCGCGTCTGTCGCAACCCAGACGTCAGTGGCTGGCCGCTGGCGCGCGGTGATGGTGACGCTCGACGGCGGAACGCAGACCTTCTGGCTGGAGCTGGAAGCGAAAGATGACGTTGTCACGGGGAACGTCGAGGGCGTCGCGATCCGCGAGGGCCGTTTCGACGGCAGTGTCCTGACGCTCCACCTGGCGGCGCCGAACAATCAGCACGTCTCGCTGACCGGCCAGGTGACCGGTGACGAGATCGTCTTCAAGGCCACAGGCCTTCCTGCGGGGCCTGCGCAGTTGGTCGCGCGCCGCGTCGCAGCGGACGTCTCGACCGGACGGGTGTCGGATCGAGCGATCGTCGAGCCGCTGTTGAAGCAGTTCAACGTACCGGGCGTCAGCATCGCGATCATCAAGGACTTCACGGTTGTCGCAACGTATGTCTACGGCGTCGCCGACGTCGAGACCGGCGCGCCGGTGACACCCGAGACGATGTTCCAGGCGGCGTCGATCAGCAAGCCGGTCGCGGCGATGGCGTCGCTGAGAGCGGTGCAGGACGGACGGTTCGCGCTCGACCAGGACATCAATACGATCCTGACGTCGTGGAAGCTGCCTGACGAGGGTTTCGTGAAGGCGCGTCGCGTGACGCCCCGAAGCCTCATGAGTCACACGTCGGGCACGGGAGACGCATTCGGCTTTCCCGGGTACGCGCCGGGCGCGCCGCTGCCGTCTGTCGTGCAGCTCCTCGACGGCGTGCAGCCGCCGTCCAATCTCAGGCCCGTCCGTCTGGAGCGCGCACCGCTGACCGGCTACGAGTATTCCGGTGGCGGGGTGCTGATTCAGCAACTCGCGTTGATGGACGCCGCCGGGAAGCCGTTCGAGCAGATCGCTCGCGACTGGGTGCTCGATCCGATCGGCATGACCAACAGTACGTTTGCGCAGCCGTTGCCGCCGCAGCGCGAGAAACAGGCCGCGCGGGCCCACGATCGCGCTGGCGCGCGCATGGGCGATCCGTGGCATGTCTATCCCGAGCAGGCCGCCGCGGGGTTGTGGACGACGCCGACCGATCTGGCGAAGTTCGCGATCGAGGTGCAACTGGCGCTGCTCGGGAGGTCGAACCGCGTGCTCTCGCAGACCACCGCTCGCGAGATGGTGACGCCGGTGGGCGTCGGGCCCTTCGCGGTGGGCTTCCAGATCGCCAAGGACGGTGAGGGCTGGTACTTCTCGCACGGCGGGAGCAACTGGGACTTCCAGGCCACACTCGTCGCGCACCGTGTGAACGGGTACGGCGCCGTCATCATGACCAACGGCGACAACGGCGGCGCGCTGATCGGTCGGCTGCGCCGGATGATCCAGCAGGAATACGCGTGGGACGTGCTGGACCAGCCGATCCCGCGACGGTATGGACCGGGGTAGTTGTCACCTGTCCTGGTGCTGACGTCCCCAGCCTTTGTGAGTTGGAACCGCTTCGAGCGGGGGCTCCGGGCAGTCGACGAACTGCGGCAGGCGGCGTGAGTGGGGTCAGGCTCAGGCGGAGAGTTGCCGAACCGCTGGCCGATCCGCCGCCGTCGGCTGGCGAAGGGCGCTCGATGGCAAGGTGGCGACGGCCACCGTGTTTCCCGCCATGTCGAAGCACTCGACGGAGTAGCCTTCCTCGTTGACCCCTGGCGCGACATGGCGCTCCACGACGGTGCCGATGTCGCCGGCACGCACGCCGTGCTCCGGCACATCCCTGGTCAACACTACGTCGCCGAACATGTCGAAGGCCATGGCTACCTCGGGTACATCGTAATGAATCGGTGCACGTCGGTGCCAGTGTCGATCTGCCACTACCGCTCCGATCATCCCGAGGTCCTCGAGGCCCACCTGCGAGCGCAGCGTCTGTCGCTGGACGTGACGGGCACATCGACGAACGCCTACGGCCTCGTCTTCGAGGTCGAAGGCCCCATCAGGACGCCCAGCGGCCGGTCGGTGCGGTTCTGCTCCGCGGAGTGATCCGAAGTCAGCTCGGAGGATGTTCGCTGTCAGGCCCACGACGCCGATGACGACGCCAGCAAGGCAATCCAGGTTGCGGGCAGGGCCGCTGTTCCCTCCCTCACACGAAGTGGCGCTTAGCGAACGCGCGGCCCGAGCCGGACTTGAGGTAGTGCTCGAAGCAAGCGGCGCTCGACTCCTTGCTGAACTCAATCGCGGCGAGCAACTCCCATGGGCGATCGGCCATCGTGTGTTTCGACCCTCCGGAGTTGTGGACGGCCAGGCGCTGCGAGACATCGGAGGTCAGACCAACGTAGTGTCGCTCGGGCCGAGTTGTGCTCCGCAGCACGTCGACGAAACGAAGCGGTGGACGCATGCCCGCGCACGGTGCAAGTCGCACACCGGCCTTGGACGTGACGAAACGCCAAGGAAACGTCGTCACGTGTGTCCGAACGTTGCGATTGTTGCCATGGCGGGACTGCGAGGTGTCGCAGAAACTGCGAACTGATATTCGCTTTCGCCAGCCGCTGGTGGGATCGCCGAGCCGAAGCTCGGTGCAGAGATGGAGAAGAAACGATGTCCGCCTCCGCGGCTGCGCCGCTTCGGCGGGACAGCCTTCGCGAGACGCTCGTCCGACTCGCTGGCTTGCCCAGCCGGAGCCAGCGAGCGAAGCGAGCGGTGTAGCGGAGGCTGGTGTCCCCGACGGGATTCGAACCCGTGTTTCAGCCTTGAAAGGGCCGCGTCCTGGGCCTCTGGACGACGGGGACGGCTTGGTGGTGCTCGGTCATGCCGTCAGCCGCTGGCGCGGCGGCACGACCGACCCGAAAGGATACCACGGCCGCGGCTAGCGAGCCGAGCCACGTTTGCGTGACGGGAGCCAGCCGCGCAGACGCTGCAGGCGAGGGGCGGATCGCGGGAGGCCGGACCTCGCCTGCGAAACGAGCTGACCGGCGAGCTGTCTACCGCGCTCGAGCCCTTCGGTCGTGTAGCGCGACAGGCTGTCGGCCGTCACTTCCGCGCCGCCGAGCGCCCACGCGCTGAGACCTCGTCCCATCGCGTAAGTGCCCGCATACGCGATGGCGACCTTCGGCAGCAGGCCCGCCACGGGGATCAGGCCCACGAGCTGACGCGCGATCTGGCGGAAGAGGAACCCACCGCCGATGACGCCGAGGATCTCGGTGATCATCGAACGCGGATTGTCGTCCCGGCCCGCCGCCAGCGCGATCTTGTAGCCCATGATCAGCTGGTTCTTCGTGAGCACCACCATGTCGCCGAGATTGAGCGGCACGGCCAGGACCGGAATCGTCTCCGCAAGGCCTGTCGTCGCCGCAAACGACGCATTGGCCTTCGCCGTCTCGTCGACGATGACCTCGGCCACCGTGTGACGGAACACCGGGAGCGCCGCCGCGATCGCAAGCCGCGCATCGTCTTCCACCTGTCCGATCACGCCGGCCAGCAGCGCCTTCGGCGCGTTCATCACGTCAACGGCAGCGACACGCACCTGTTCTCCCAGGCGTCGCGCGCCGGCGTCTGACGTATCGGTTCCCGCAATCAACGTGACTCGCGGCCACCCAGCTCTGATGCAGTGCTCGTCGGCCGCCTTCATCGCGACAGACAACTCGGGCGACGCACTCGCCAGCACCGCCACGAGCGGCGTCGTCGGACGGCTGCGCATGGAGTCGGGGTCCGCTGTCGCCACGTACGGATGCACGCCTCCGCCAGGCACGGCGCCAAGACCCGTGCGCACGCGCTGCGCGAGCGCCGCATCGTCGGAGACGACGAGCAACTCGAATGGCGTACGCGCAGACGCACGGATGCGCGTGAGATCGACGTCACTGATAACACGCCAGAGATTCGCGACCTTGAGTGAAGACATGCCTGATTCGCAGTGTACCGCCATGCGCAACCGGCCCTCGAACTGGTGCCAGCGGCGACGAATCGGCGGCGACGTGGCACACTACGCGGCACCTGATGAGCGGATGGCGGATTCGAACGTGGCGTTCGATGGGACCAGGTCTGGTGGCGGCGGGGTTCGTGCTGGCCGCCAACGCCTCCTGGGCGTCGCCGCCTGAGGTCGAAGGCCTGCGCGTGCCCGGTGGCGTTCAGGCCGCGATGCGCGCCATCGACGATCCCCGGATACCTGACGCCGCCACCTTCGCCGGCGATGTGATCCGCCGCGTTCACAACCATCCCGCAGACGCGGGCCGCACATTCGATCCCCTGCTCGCCAGGTTGCTGGCGTGGTTCGAGAGTCAGCGCCGCCTGCCCGCGTCTCCCGCGCCGGGCGATAGCGCGTCGCGCGATATCGTGCCGTCCGCGTTGTCGTCCTCGACCTGGCGTGCGGTGCTTGGCGGCACGGTGGAGGAGCCTGATCTGGGGCACATCCTGGCGTCGCGCGAGGCCTCGTTGCTGCATTGGTCGCTCCTCGAACTGCCGCTCTCATCGCGTCAGTGGATGGCGACGCATCCCGACAACCTGCGCGCGCTGTTGCCGCACGCCGCAACGCTGGCGATCGTCGCGCCGTGGCTCGATCGAGACGATGACGGCTGGCGCCTGCCGGGTGGCGACGCGATGGCATCGGTCTGGTCGGCCCTCGTCGGACGCGCACGGACGGACCCCGCGTTTCCGTTGGCGCTCGTCGCAGCAGAGGCCGGCTGGATCGCCGTGCTGGCCGACGTGCTTGGCGCGCTCACACCGGAGCAACAAGTCGCGGCACTGAAGGATGGAGATACGGGGCCGACAGTGGCGGGTGCGCGCCGACTGATGCAGGCCATGCGCGGAGGATCGGTCGACTGGATTCCGCGGCAACGCCCCTTCTGGCGGCCGACGTTCGATCCGGCGTGGCTGTTGATGCAGGTGCCTGCCGATGCACGTGGGTTGCGCCTGCCGGGCACGCCGCAGCAGTGGAACCACCTGCTCGCAGGCCGTACGCCTGTGGCGGCCACGCGCGTGGACGAGGGCGCTCGACTGTCAGCCTCGTGGCTGGTGGCGCATGTCCTGCGCGGACCGACGCATCGCCGGCGCGTGGCATGGGATCAGGTGCTCTGGACGTCGCGCGTGCTGGAGGCGCTGGGCCATGACGAGGTGACGCTCGACCACGACCTGGCCGAGGTCGTGGCGGCGTTCCCGGCGTATCCGCAGCTGATGCTCACGCTCGAGCGTCTCGGTGTGCGCGAACGGGAGACGCTTCGCGCCGCGGTCGCGTCGGCGCGCGCCGTCACGCCGGTACGCCGGACGGGAAGCACGACGACGGATCGCGCCGGCCTCGTGCGTCTCCAGACCGGACTCATGCTGTTGGTGCACGCCCAGCGGAACGGCGCGGTCGAGGAGGCCGCCATCGATGGGCTGATTCGACGTCTGACGATTGCCGCGCGCGAGGGCGATGCCGCGATGCGGACGTGGCTCCACGCGTGCGTCAGCGAGAGTGGCGCGACGACACGTCCGACGCTCGACGAGACCGTTGTCGCGTGGGTTGCCGGGCCGCACGGCGGGCGCGTCGAATGGGAAGGGCAGTCTTACGCGTTTGATCCAGCGGCGGCCACGACCGATCGCCTGTCCGGGCTGCGTGGTCCGCGTCCCGTGCCGCGGATGTCGGAGGCGACGACCGACGCGCTCGTCGAGATGGTGTATGCGCTCTCGATGGGGACGGGCGAGGAACTGCCGCTGCGTCCGGCAGACGCCGCGGCGCGGCACGTCTTCGATGCCCCGGCTGGCGGGGCCACACAGGCGTGGTCTGCCCCGGCGATCGTGGTCGACGAGGGCACGCGATGGCACGTGCGTGGGAGCCTGCTCGGTCTTGATGTCGCGCTGGCGCCGCTCGGCGTCCGGCGAGCCTCGCGCCGGCTGCCGTCACGTCGTCCCAATCTCAACACCGCCGACAGACGGGTCCTGCTCGAGACGATCGCGCTCGTTCCGCGTCCCATGCACGACAGGGAACTTGCGGCCGGCGTGCGCGACGCGCTGGCACGGGCACGCACGAGGCTTGACGGTGCCGGTCGCTCGGCGTCGGCCTGCGAGGCGTTGGTCGGAGGACTCACCGCGCGGCCGGGGCGCGCCACGCGACTGGCGTGGCGCTGCCGGCACGACGCTTCGTCCGTCGCTCCCGCTGTCACGCTGGTGGAGCAACTCGAACTGGGAGGATTCGACCGTCGTCGTCTCTGCGCGGAGCACGGCGGTGGCTCGGCGAGGCGCTGCGTGGCGGGCGCGCCGGCGCAGCCGGTGAGTGGAGCATCAGAGCTCTGGCTCTCGCGCGACGAACGGGCGCGCGCGAGCGGGCACTGGGGGAGTGGCGTGTCGGCGTCGGTCTTTCCGGACCTCACGCTGCGCATGCTCGGACTCCTCGGCGAACTGGGCATGGACGCACGAGCGCTCCCCGAAGTCATGGCGTCGGTCATCTGGGAGTTCGTGAGCGAGGTGCCGGCGACGTATCCTGACGACTGGAACGCCCTCCAGCAGATGGTATGGACCCTCGACGCGGAAGCCGTGGAGCGCGCGCTCGCGCTGCAGACGAGCGGGGGCGTCCTGCGACCGGAGTGACGCGAGATTCATGATTGCCGTACGTGCACTCGTCGCCGTTGTCGTCGCCGGTCTCGGATGGCTGCCGGCGACGGCTCGCGCGCAACAGCTGTCGCTGGGATTCGTCACGCCGGCCGCAGGCGACATCCTGACGGGGACGATCGCGCTCGCCGTGTCGCCGGCGCCCGAAGATGCCGGCTGGACCGCGGTCACGATCTACGCGGATGGCCGCGAGGTGTGTCGCCTTGCGGCCCCGCCGTGGACGTGCGAGTGGGATGCGGGCACCACGCTGACGGCGCACCACTTCCGCGCGGTTGCCCGTACCAGCGACGGACGCCGGGCGATCGGCAATGTCCGCACGCGGGCGATGGCGCTGGACGATGCCGTGCAGGTGGAGGCGGTGCAGGTGCCGGTCCTCGTCACTGATGCGCGCGGCGCGTTCGTGCGCGGTCTCGCGGCCGATGCATTCACGATTCGCGAGGAAGGCCACCCGCAGCGCATCGACAGTCTGGTCACCGAGGCGATGCCGCTCGATCTCGTGGTGGCGATCGACATCAGCTCGAGTATGGACCCGGTCATCGGGGCAGTGCAGGACGCGGTCAAGCGACTGCTGGTCCGTCTGCGCGACGGCGACTCGTCCAGCGTCCTCGGGTTCAACGACACGTTGTTCCTGCTCTCGGAGCGCGAGACCGACCCGGTGCGTCGTGTGGATGCCGTCGACGGACTTGTCACATGGGGCGGGACGTCGCTGTTCGACGCCACGGTGAAGGCGCTGGATCTCGCCAGGCATCGGCGGGGCCGCCGCGGTGCGATCGTCTTCTCTGACGGCGCCGATCGGCACAGCGCCGGCGATCGGCAGTCGACGCTCGAGCGCATCCAGGAGAGCGACGTGGTGCTGTACACGGTCGGCTTCGGCCAGGCGATGCCGCCGGCGCTGCGCGAGACGCTCGGCGCGTTCGCGGCGACGAGCGGCGGTCGCTCGTTCTTCCCGCTCGCCACCACCGATCTCGACGCGGTGTTCGACAGCATCCTGGCGGAGCTGTCGCATCAGTACGTACTGTCTTACGTCCCTACGCACCCGGACGTCGAGGGCTGGCGTGCGCTGGATGTGCGCGTCGCGTGCGACGGCTGCCGGGTGCGCGCGCGCGACGGGTATCGCAGGGCACGCCCATGAACCGTACCGTTCGAGTCCTGTTCGTGATGCGCGCCGTGATGGCCGCCGGTGTTGCCGCGATCGTCCTGTACGCCGGCCACCCGGCACTGCACGCGCAACCACCGGATGCCGAACCGCAGGAGGCACCACAGTCGGCGGTCCCGACGTTCCGTGCGGCCGTCGATCTGCTGGTGGTGGATGCATCAGTGGTGGGACGCGGGGGACAACCGGCAGAAGGACTGGGGCCTGACGACTTCGTGGTGGAGGTCGACGGGCGTCCGCGCCGCGTGGTGTCTGCCGAGCTCATCTCGTCCGCCGCGACGGCCGACGTCGTGCCGGTGGATGACGAGGGCGTGACGTCGAACGCGGCGACTTCCACCGGACGCCTCGTCATCATCGTGGTGGACCAGGCTACGCTGCCGTCTTCCTCTCGCGGCTTCGTCGAGGCCGCTCGACGCTGGATCGAGGGGCTGACGCCGCACGACCGGGTGGGCCTCGTGTCGCTGCCGCCGCCCGGTCCGCGCGTGGAACCCACCACGCGTCACCGCCGCGTCATCGAGGCCATGGGTCGCGTGGCGCTCGATACGAGTGACAGCGCCACGCCGACGCTGAGCGGTCGTGCGATCGGTCTGTGGGAGGCCGTGCAGATCGCCGACGGGAACGAGCGGGCGCTGACGGAGGTGACCGATCGCGAGTGCCCGATGGGGCCGGACCAGTGGATGTGCACGCAGGAGGTGCAGACGGACGCCTACACCATGGATGCCGACATGCGTTCGAAGTCCGGGCCCGTGCTGGGCAACCTGCGAAGCCTGATCGAGGCGATGGGGGCCCTGCCGGGCCGGAAGGATCTCGTGCTGCTGTCTGGCGGATGGGTGCTGCCCGACCGATCGAGCGATGGGCAGTTGCAGGATCTGGCCGGCGCGGCGGCGGCCTCGCGCGTGACGGTCCATGCGCTCGTGGCCGACACGTCCGGCGCGCTGGCGTCGGTGACGCGGACCCGGCCGCGCGCCGCCTTCGTGGCGCGCGATCGGTCGCTGTTGTCGCAGGCCATCGAGTCGCTGGCGGGCATGACTGGCGGCGTCAGCCTGCGGCCTGCCGGCGCCGCCACCGGCGCGTTCGAGCGCATCGGCCAGGCGATGTCGGGCTACTACCGCCTCGGCGTGGAGCCGGAGGCGCGCGATCTCGACGGCCGCCGTCATCGCCTGTCAGTGAAGGTGCGCCCGCGCGGACTGAGTGTCAGCGATCACCGGCGCGTCCTGACGGCCGCGCGGCCTCCCGTCGAGGGAACCCTCTCGATGGACGATGCCCTCGACGGTCTGCTCCGGACGCCGGCGTCGTTCACGGACGTCGGCCTGCGCGTGACCTCGCAGGTCGTGGCCGATCCCGACAGCCTCCCCCGAGTGATCTTCGGCGTGGAGTTGTCGCGCGCGTCGGCTGGCTACGCCGGTGCGCAGATCCTGATCAGCGATGCGGATGGCCGCATCGTGGCGACCACGACGCGCGAGGTCGACATCGACGCCAAGGGTGGTGCGGCGTTCTTCGCAATGATGGGGGTGCCACCCGGGCGCTACGACGTCCGTGTGGCGGCGCGCGACAGCGAGGGCCGGATGGGGACGGTGGTCCACCCGCTCGACACCGACGCCGTGGGGCAGGGCGCCTGGCGCACGCACGGCCTCTCGGTGTTCGAGTTCGACGAGGCCGATCCGCAGCCGCTGCGTCCGCTGTTCGGCGCGATCGCCCGGGACGCCGTGATGGTCGCGCGCGTCGATCTGGTGCCCGAGGGACGCGCGTCCCTCGGCGCCGCCGTGCCCGTCACGTTCGAGATCGCGGTTGACGGTGCTCCGGAGGTGCTCGTACGCGAGGAAGCCGTGGCATTCGGCACGATGCCGGGCGGTCCGCTGATGGCCGAATCGCAGGTGCCTGCCGCGGAACTGCCGCCGGGGATCTACACCATCCGCGCCAGGGTCGCCTCCGGTGATACTCCACTGACCTTCGAGCGGCGCATACGGGTGGCCGACGATGTGCGGCGTGTCACGGAGCGAGTCGAGCTCGAACTCCGCGACGTCGGCGTGAGTGCGACGGCCGCGCGACCTGTCGCGTCCGCGAGTGCGGAACGCGTTCCGATGGCACCGTTCTCGCTCGACGCGTTCCTGTCGCCTGCGTTGGTCGACGAGATCACGCAGCGCGCGCAGGGATTCGGCGATGCCACGTCGCGCGCATCACTCGTCGCCGACGTGGAGACGGGCATCGCCGGGCTGCGGGCGGGTCGATTCGAGGACGCGTCCATCGCGCTGCGAAGTGCGCTGCGCGTCGCGCCCGGCTTCCAGCCGGCGCTGGTCCTGCTCGGGGCGTGCTACGCGGCGGCGGGCGCGTCCCCGCAGGCGGCGGCGGTGTGGCAGACGGCCGTGCTCGCGGAACGGCAGGGGCCGTCAGCGTATCGCATCGCGATCGATGGCTGGCTGCGTGCGAATCGGCCGGCGTCGGCCCTCCCGCTGGCCCGGCAGGCCGTGGAACGCTGGCCCGAGGACGGCGGCTTCCGGCGACAGTACGCCAGGACACTGCTCGTATCGGGCGACGGGGCGGCAGGCGTCGAACAGATGCTGGCCATCACCGATCTGTCCGCCGCCGACGAACCG
This sequence comes from uncultured Luteitalea sp., assembly GCA_964422175.1. Taxonomy (GTDB): domain Bacteria; phylum Acidobacteriota; class Vicinamibacteria; order Vicinamibacterales; family Vicinamibacteraceae; genus Luteitalea. The sequence continues at coordinate 13,531 of CAYRAE010000012.1, forward strand.
CTGCTTGCAGCCACGCTGTCGCAGCTCTATCGCGCCACCATCAGGCGTCGGCCGTTGCTCGACGCGGTGCGCGACGCGGAGGCGATGCGGACGTTCGCCGCACGCTACCCGGCCGACGGTCCTCGCGCGCACCTCGTTGCGCTGTGGATGCGAGGCGCGAGCGCCGAGCCGTAGGGCGTCACCGCGCGTGCTCAGCCTGTCGACATCGGGCGCGCTACCGCGCGATGCGGCCGTCGATCAGACGCACGTCCGCGCCGCTCCACGCGGTGTCGAACTGCGCTTTCACCTCCGCGGCTTCCGTCGTGCGTCCCTGGCGCAACAGGCTGGTCTGTAATCCCGACAGCGACCAGCCGTTCAGGGGGAACCTCCGCAGGTCACCGCGGAATGCCGTCTCCGCATCTTTCGCACGTCCGAGCTGGAGCAATGTGGCACCCTGGATCTGGCGCACGGGCAGGAACCAGTCGGGCGGCTCCATGTACGTGAGCGCGTCCTCGAACTCCACGGCTCGTGCGAGATGTCGTGCCGCTTCGTCGCCACGCTTGCGGGCTGCCGCGATCTGACCCGCGAGGATCTCGTGCGCGATCGGGACCACCTTCGAGGCCGTGTTCACGCTCGACACATGGAGGTTCGCCAGCGACGCATCATCGTCGAGTCGATCCACGGCCGCGCGCTCGGCCTCCGCTTCAGCGAGCTTGCCTTGCGCAACGAACGCCATGCCTCGTGCCGCGTGCCGGATCGCTCGCGTGAACAACAGGTCCTCCGCGGGTTCCGGTTCCGCCAGCACGTCGTGCCACAGGCCGAAGCGCACCTTGACGTACAACGGCGCCAGCCGCATGTGCTGCACCATCCCGCCCATGTCGGGATCGGTCAGCATGTCGGCGTGCATCCTGGCATGTGTATCGGTGGCCGCCTTCAGCGCCTCGGCACTTCGACCTGCCATCGCCGCCGACATGGCCTTGAAGTGCATGTTGTGCGGGTAGTATCCGACCTCGTACATCATGTTGCCCTTCGCGGCATCGGTCGCGAAGTACGCCTCGTCTGCCGCCACCGCGTGATCGTTGGCGCGTGACGCATCGTCATAGCGGCCGACACGCAGATAGATATGGCCGGGCATGTGGACGATGTGGCCGGCGCCGGGCATGAGTGCGGCCAACCGATCGGCATAGCGCTCGGCGCGCGCCGGATCGGGCGACGCCTCGACAGCGTGGATATAGAGGTGGATGGCGCCCGCATGATCGGGATTGCGCGCGAGCACGCGTTCGAGCGCCTGCAGCACCTCCGGCGTATTGGCGCGCGGACGGCCATCGAGCTCCCAGTAGTTCCACGGCGAGGTGTCCATCAGTGACTGCGCGAACAGCACTGCCGCGTCATCGTCCTGCGGGAAGCGCTGCGCGACGTCGCGCATGGCAGTCGCGTATGCCGCGTCGAGCGGCTCGCGCGGAGCCTTCGGATCCTCGGCATAGCGCATGGCGAGCGCCTCGATGAACGCGCGCTCCTTGTCGGTGGCGCCGGTCGAGAGCTCACGCGCGCGCTGGATGGCCGGCCACGCCTCGCTCGCCGCCGCTTCCGAGATCGGCGCGTTGATGTTCGGGCCAAGTGCATAGGCGATGCCCCAGTAGCACATCGCACACGAAGGATCGAGCACGGTGGCCTGCCGAAATGCGCGTATGGCTTCGGCGTGGTTGAACGCGTACGAGAACGCCAGGCCCTGATTGAAGTACGCCTGCGCGTCAGGCGACGTCGTGGTGACAGGGTGGCGATGGTCGCCGACGTTGTCGTACCGCGGCACGTCCGGCTGAGCCTCGACGCGATCGGGCTTCGACGAACAGGCACCAAGTGCTACGGCGGAGAGTGTGAGAGCCGCCAGCCATCCTGCCGTGTTCCGGCACAGGTCCGTGAACGTTACACACCTCGTCCTGCTTGCCATCTCCGGTCTCCCACTCACAGTAAACGCCCGTCTCGCGGGTACCGCACTCTACGACGCGGCGCAGGTCACAGCAGCGTGCCGTGGAGGATGAGGGCGGCGGTGGTGAAGTAGATGACCAGCCCGGTGACGTCCACCAGCGTGGCGACGAAGGGCGCCGACGACGTGGCGGGATCGGCACCCAGGCGCTTCATGATGAACGGCAGCATCGAGCCGGCGATGGTGCCCCACAGGACCACGCCGACGAGAGACAGGCTGACCGCCAGCGCCACCAGGAACCAGTGTTCGCCATACGTATTGAACGCCCGACCCCACACCGCGACACGACAGAAGCCGATGCCACCGAGGATGCCGCCGAGGGCAAGCCCGGACAACACCTCCCGCCGCATCACGTACCACCAGTCCCTCAACGTGATCTCGCCTATGGCCAGCGCGCGGATCATCAGCGAGGCGGCCTGCGAACCGCTGTTGCCGCCTGACGAGATGATGAGCGGCACGAAGAGCGCCAGGACGACCGCGCTTGCGATCTCCTCCTCGTAGTGAGACATCGCCGTGGCGGTCAGCATCTCCCCGATGAAGAGGACGATGAGCCACCGCGCGCGCTTCTTGATGAGGGTTCCGAAGGGGGTCTGCGTGTACGGCTCGTCGAGCGCCTCCAGCCCGCCGAGCTTCTGGATGTCTTCGGTCGTCTTGTCATCGATCACGTCGATGGCGTCATCGACGGTGATGATGCCGACCAGCTTGTTGCGGCTGTCGACGACGGGAATTCCCAGGAGGTCGTACGACGTGACGAGACGCGCCGCTTCCTGCTGATCGTCACCCTCGCCGATCCGCATGACGTCGGTGACCATGATCTGGCGCAGCGGGGTCTCCTCCGGCACCATCAGCAGGCGGCGGAGTGACGTCACGCCGACCAGGTGTCCTTCACGATCGACGACATACAGATAGAAGACGGCCTGCGCGTGCAGGCCGGCCGAATGCTGAAGTGCCCTGACGGCTTCGCCCGCCGTCGTGGATTCCGGCAGCGCGAACACGTTCGGGTTCATCATGCGGCCGGCCGTGCGGTCCGCATGTTCGAGCAGGCGATCGGCACCGCCGGCGCGGCTCATGAGGTCGCGCACGCGCGACGAGAGATCGTCAGACAGTCGTTCGAGGATCGGCGCCGCATCGTCTGGCGCCAGCAATTCGAGCAGACGCGAGACGTCGTCGGCCGGGCGGTGCTCGAGCAGGCTCGCCCCCATCACGGGATTGAGTTCGGCGAGGGCGTGCATCGCAAGTGACCGATGCTGCGCCACCAGCACATCGAAGGTCGGGCGCCGGTGGCGGACATCCAGCCGTCGCAGGATGCCGGCGATGTCCACGGGATGCTGCTTCTGCAGGATTCTGACGACGTGATCGGTCGCGCCCGCCGCCAGCAGGCGGGCGATGGTGTGCAATACGATGTCGTCCTTGCGCGTTGTCGTAGTCGTCACGTTGCCGGCCACCGTATCCCAGTCCGAGCTCGAATACACACGGCATGCGTCAGCGCCGAAGACCTCATGCACACGCGCGGAAGTGTTTGACGGTCGACGGTCGAGTCACTAGACTGCGGCCATTTCCATGTGGACTCAGGGCCTTGTGCTGGTCGCCGCGGCAGTGTCGCTTGCTGTGTGGCAGGATCAAGGTCCGCGCTCCGAGACGCAGATCTTCCGCGTCACGGCCGAGCGCATCCAGTTCGACGCGCTGTTCCTCGACGGCCAGAACCGTCCGATCACCGATATCAGGCAGGACGAAGTCACGGTCAGGCAGGCGGGTGTCGTCGTGCTTCTCTCTGACCTGCGCTTCCAATCTCGCGTGCGTGCATCCATGGACATGGCTGCAGGTGCACCACACGAATCGCGGAACCCGGCCCCGGCCAGCAACGCCGCGGCGATGGTGATCGACGAGGGAGACGCCTGGGTGTTCCTCATCGACGATCTCGCGATGTCGCCGGATGGCTTCGCCAGAGCGAAGAGCGGCCTCCTGGCGATGCTGGAGCGCGAGGTGCCGCCAGGTGTGGCAGTGGGCATCCTGCGGACCGGCGTGCTCGGCACACATCAGACACGCCTGTCCGACGATCGCGCCGAGTTGCTGCGTTCGGTGGCGGGCATGCGTTACAGCGCCAATCACTGGCAGGGCGGCATCATGAGCCGCTCCGGTGCGACGGTACCAGGTCCGACCGACAAGGAGCGGGTGTTCATCGAGGGGACGCTTGGCAGTCTGAACTCGCTTCTCCTCGACCTGCGCCCCCTGTCGGGCCGCAAGGTCGTCGTCGTGCTGTCAGAGATGATCGCCCTCACGACGCGCGAGTCGGACCACGATGTCGCGGGCGCGATGGGCACCGTCAGGTGGGACGTGCAGTACTCCGGCGTCGCGGCGCGCATGAGACGCCTGGGCAGGCTGGCCAGTGAATCAGGCGTGACCGTGCACACGATCGATCTGGCGGGTGTGACTGCCGCGTCGTCATCAGACCGGGCGAAGCAGGGCGAGGGGCTGCACGCCGTCGCCGACGAACTGGGTGGACTCTATTTCGGCGCGAGCAACGACGTCGGTGCGCTGCTCGAGAGAGTCGTCGCTGTGGAGCAGGGACACTACGTGCTGGCGTACGAGCCGCCGGCAGGCACCTTCGACGATGGTGGCAGGTCGAAGTTCATCGATGTCTCCGTCTCGGTGTCGAGACCAGGGGTCACGGTGAGAACACGCAAAGGCTTCTTCACGCGCTGATGATCATCCACGTACGTCTACTCGTCGCGACCGGTGTCTTGCTGTGCGCCGCCACGCTGGCCGCCGATCGTCATGCGGGACCGCGCGCAGCCGAACAGGGGCAGACGCGGCCGATGCAGATCTTCCTGCTCATCGGGCAGTCGAACATGGCTGGACGTGGAGACGTCGAGCCGGACGATCGCGTGGTGCATGCGCGCCTGCGGATGCTCGATCGCGACGGCCGCTGGGTGCCGGCTGTCGATCCGATGCACTTCGACAAGCCCGCCATCGTTGGCGTCGGTCCGGGGCGCGCGTTCGGTCTGGCTCTTGTCGATGCGGATTCGACGGCGGAGATCGGTCTCGTGCCTGCGGCTGTTGGCGGATCGCCCATCGAGGCGTGGCGACCAGGCGTGCACTACGCGCCTACTGACAGTCACCCGTGGGACGACGCGATACGGCGTGCCCACGTGGCGATGGCCTCGGGCGTGTTGCGAGGCATTCTGTGGCATCAGGGTGAAGCCGACGCCACACCGGAGCGGGCTCCGCTCTATGCCGACCGCCTGCACGACCTCGTGCGGCGCCTGCGCACCACGCTCGACGCACCCGAGGTGCCGTTCCTTGCCGGACAGATCGGACACTTCGCAGACGTGCCGTGGACTGATGCGCACGTGATGGTGGATGCCGCGCATCGCGCCCTGCCGCAACACGTACCGTACACGGCGTACGTCAGCGCCGAGGGCCTCACGCACAAGGGCGATCGCGTGCACTTCGACGCCGCGTCGGCGCGGCTGCTCGGCCGGCGCTACGCGGAGGCGTGGACGCGCCTCACGACGCCGACAGCCCGATGAGTTACGCGACCGACACGTCCGCCGGATGAAATCCGGCGGCTACACCTGGCCATCGTCGCGGTCCGCCAGCGGGATCGCCGTCACGGGCGCGGCGTGATGGTGCCCGCGACACCTCCCGGGGTGTAGGGGCCGGACTTGTCCGGCCCGCGTGACTGCGTCACGGTACCCGCCCGCCCGTGCCTGGGAAGAAGTAGTACAGGCTGATCTCGCTGTGGTGCCACGGCCGCCGCGAGATCAGGCGGAAATCGTTTGGCCGCGCGTCGATCGCGGCGATCATGCGCTGGTACTCGCCTTCACGCATCAACTCGCCGTGCACCGTCACATATCGCACGCCGCGCGAGAGAAGCACGCCATCAGTAGAGGGATCCGGGAACGTCTCGAGCCGGTTCACGAGGTCGATGAACGACGAGGAGAAGAACCCGCTGTAGCCGTTGACGAGCAGTTGCCAGTGGAAGGTGGAGTAGTACATCAGCGTCGGATCTTCCCGGGCGATCGGCAGTTCGAGCAGCACGGCCGGCGGCGAATCCGATTCACGGCGGACCACGCCGACCGTCGTCGAGTCGCCCTTGTCACGCAGCAGATCGGCGTACGTCTCGGGCGCTGTCACCGGCACGCGTCGCGGCGACAGCGGACCTGCCCACGACTCGATCAGCACGAAGAGGCCGACGATGATCGCCGCGGCAGGCTGCCAGACATGGCGGATGCGCGGCAGGAGGCGAGCCAGACCGAAGCCCGCGAGCACCACGATGGCGATGCTCACCATCATCCCCATCCTGGCCGGGACGCGCAGGCTGCGGAACGGCAGCACGTAGTCGAACAGCCAGCCATAGAGCCAGCCGTTGAACCCGCGTGCGATGTCCACCGACACCAGCAGGCCTACGGCGTACGCGGCGCGCGTGCGCGTCCATCGCGGCCACAGTCCGACGACCGCCAACAGCAGCGCGACGAGGCCGGGGAAGAGCCGACGTTCCGGCTCGCCGAACTGTTGTGACCGGGCGCCGTGCACGTAGTTGTTCGGTGAGGCCGCGAGGAAGTGCTTCCACTGCGCGCTGCCGATCTCCGCATCGCTGCGTGCGCGTTCGCCCACGACCGCTCTCGCTCGCGCATGGACGATGACCACAGGTGCCATGAGCGCACCGGCGATTGCGATCGAGGCGAGAATCGGCTTCCAGCGCGCCTTCGCACGCGCCAGATCCGTCACGAGCAGCACGCCACCAACCACGGTCAGGAACGTGCCGAGGAAGATGGCGTTGTACATGGACGTCAGGCCCTGCGCGCCGACGAAGACGCCAAGCGCCACGGCGAAGCGCATCCGGCCATCGTCCAGCAGCCGGTGCAGCGCCCACAACGCAAAGGGTACCCACTGCATCTGCAGCAACTGGAAGTGCGAGTAGTGGTCGAAGCGGTAGGGGAGGAACGCCGCCATCGCGCCGCAGACGAGGCCGGCGAGCGTGCTGCCCGTCAGGTCGCGTACGAGCAGCGCCATGCCGACGCCCGTGAACACGAACGACGCGAACATCAGCAGGTTGTAGACGAGGATGGGGCCCGCACCTGCGTACAGCAGCGGTGCGCCCACCAGGGCCGGCGCCAGCAGCGTTTCGGAGTAGGCGAGCGTGCGGCGTTCGGGAAAGAAGATGTTGCCGTCGAACACGTGCGCGGGCGAGAACGGCAACTGGTGGGCCACCCAGGCCATCGCCCACGTGTTGAGCAGCGGGTCGCCCACGTCACTCACGCCGTCGCGCATGTGACGCACCTGCGGGTACGTCATCACGGCCGTCAGCACGACATACAGCAGCGTCGCCAGGAGCAGGTAGCGGCGCGTCGGCATCGCGCGGAATCGTACGTGCAGGATCAGCGGCGGTCAACACGATGGCGGGCCGTGGGGCGGGCTCGGAGAGCCGGCCTACCACCTGGAAAGCCGGCCCTGACATCTGCGGCGGCAGGTAGGGTCGGCCCTCAGGGCCCGACCGCCGCGTACGGCCATGGCCATGCGCATCGTTGATCCACATATGCCCCTGCACGAACGCGCCGAGTGGGTCCTCGCGGCCGATCCCGCCATCGCGCGCGAGTTGATGGCGATCGCGGAGCCGCCACCCGTGCCTGCGCGGGCACTTCGTGCGGGTGTCGGCACGCGTTCGATACGCGCGTTCGTCGAGGGGCTGGCACGCCGCCGGGGCGGCGCCGGATCCACGCCAGGCTTCCAGACGGAAGCCGTCGTCCTCGCCCATGGCCGGCCATCGTTGCTGGTGCGAGCCAATCGCGTGGACCTGCCGCAGTCGGCCGAACTGCGCCGACGCATCGAGGCCACGCGTGCGACATACGAGCGCTGGTTCGCCAGCGTGGGCCGCGTGGAACTGCTCGGCCATCCGCGTCTGCATCACGCTGGTACCGCGTGGATCGTGGACGAGGATCTCGTGGTGACCAACGCACACGTCGCAGCGGAGTTCGTCTCGCGCGAGGCGAATGCCCTGACATTCCGCCGCACGGTGGGCCCAGGCACGATCACATGCCGCATCGACCTTCGTGAGGACATCGGGACGGTCGAAACGTCGGTGGAGGCATTCGACGTTGGCGTCGATCAGGTGCTGTATCTGGCCGATCTCGCCGACTCGCACGCGCCGGATCTGGCCGTGCTGCGACTGTCGCCCGGTGCTGGCATCGTCCTGCCGCCGCCGATTCCGTTCTCCGATGCGTCGCTCGACCCCGGTCGCGACGTCGCGGTGATCGGCTATCCCGCCGAAGACCCGTTCGGTGTGCCGAATCCGGCCGTCGCTCAGCGTCTGTTCGGTGGAGTGTACGGCGTGAAGCGCTTCTCGCCGGGCAAGGTCGCGCGCGCCGGGACCGAGCCGTGGGCGTTCGCGCACGACGCCACGACGCTTGGTGGCAGCTCAGGGTCCGTGGTGATCGACATGGAGACGGGTGGCGCCGTCGGCGTACACTTCGCCGGCGCGCTGGAGCGCATGAACTACGCCGTGCGCGCCCCCTATGTCAAAGAGGCGCTCGCCGCGATCACGCCCATGGTGACAGTGCCGGAACCCAACGCTCCTTCCGATCTCGGTGTGGAGCCGATGCCGGTCCTGCCCGCGGCGACGGGCTACGCGCTGCGCGACGGATACAGGGCTGATTTCCTCGGGCCCGGACAGCCGGACGCGCCGCTCCCGACCATCGTCGACGAGGACGATGTGCTCGGCGTGACGTGGCAGGGCGAGACGCTGCGCGCTTTGCCGTATCGGCACTTCTCCGTCGTGATGAGCCGCCGGCGGCGCGTGTGTTACGTGAGCGCCGTGAACATCGACGGCGCGCTGAGCGTGCCACATCTCAAACGGCGCGACTGGCGGTTCGATCCTCGCGTGCCGCAGACCATGCAACTGGCCGGGCGCGTGTACGGCAATCCTCCGCGCTTCAGTCGTGGCCACATGACGCGGCGCGAGGATCCGGCGTGGGGGCAGACGCGTGCGGAAGCCGACGAGGGCAACACCGATTCGATGCATCTCGCGAACGCCGTGCCACAGATGCAGCCGTTCAACGCGGGCATCTGGCTGGGACTCGAGGACTACGCGCTCCAGAGCGCGCGCGAGGACGACCAGCGCATCTCGGTGATGACAGGGCCGATCCTCCGCGACGACGATCCGGTGTTCGAGGATGTGGCCATTCCGCTCGAGTTCTGGAAGGTCATCGTCTTCGTCCACGACGAGACAGGCGCGCTCAGCGTGTCGGGCTACATCCTGTCGCAGCAGGGATTCCTGCCGCGGCGCGAGGCCGTGTTCGGCGCGTACGAAACGTATCAGGTGCCCATCGCGACCATCGAGCGGCGGGCCGGTCTGCGCTTCGGTGCGCTCACGGCACTCGACGTGCTCGCGAGCGTGCCAGAGAGCGCCGTTACGCCGCTGTCGTCTCCCGACGATATTCGCTGGCGATGAGCCGGCAGGCTGTCACGCCAGTGACGTCATGTACTGCTGTACCAAGGTGTCGGCATCACGATCGTTCTCGAAGCCGAGCGCCGTGGCACGCGTGATGTCGAACGCGCCGGGCCACGTCAGCACTGTGCGCGTGATGACAGGGTCCGGCGCAAGCGAGACGAGCGCTCGCACGGCTGGTCCCGCTGCCCGCTCCAGGCTGTCGAGTAGATCTGCCGGCGTGAGTGTGAGCCCGGGGAGCGTGACCGCCATCACGTCAGCGAACGCTGACGCATCGAGATGGCCGGCTCGCACGAGATTCTCCGTTGTCGCGTGCGGCGAGGCCACCCAGAGCGGCGTATCGAGCGGCACGGGGCATGTGGCCGACACGCCGGCAAGTGGCTCGCGCACGATGCCGCTCACGAAGCTCGACATCGCAGAGTTCGGCCGGCCTGGACGAATGGCCACTGTCGGCAGGCGGCACACGATGCCGTCCACAGTTGCACGCCGCGTTGCTTCCAGCACGATCAACTCGGCGATGGCCTTCGACATGCCGTAGGTGGATTGCGGGCGCAGCGCCATGTCGTCTGGCACGACGGCCGGAAGTGGACCACCGTAGACGGCGACGGTACTGGCAAAGACGAAGCGCGGCGGACGGGACAGGCGTCGACACGCCTCGAGCAGCGCCTGCGTTCCGCCGACGTTCACGGACATGGCCAACGCCGGCTCGCTCTCTGACTGACCGCTCAGCACGGCGGCCAGATGCCATACGGCACTGACGTCCTCGTCGACGACGGACTTCACGAACGCTGCATCAGCGATGTCGCCCACACGCGACACGACGCGCGCATCGTCGAGCGTGGCAGGCACGCGATCCACGCACACCACCCGCGATGCCGGCGCGTCGCCGGGCCCGCCTGCGAGGAGTCGTGCGATCAACCGTGTGCCGAGAAACCCGGCACCCCCCGTCACGAGCATGGTCATCGATGGCTGCCTTCCGCGTCGACGCCTCGGCATCGACGAGCGGGCTCATGCTACCGTTCGCGGCGTGATCGCACCAACTCGCATCGCACTCGTCACCGGCGCCGGAAGTGGCATCGGGCGTGCCGTGGCCATCGGCCTGTTGCACGCCGGGTACCGGGTGGGACTGGTCGGACGTCGGGCATCCGCGCTCGAAGAGACGGCGTCACTGGCAGCGGAGTCAGCCGGCGCCGGGCTGGTCCTCTCTGCGGACGTCACGAACCCCGACGATGTGGATCGCGCGTTCGAGACGATGCGGGTCACGTACGGCAGGCTCGACGTGCTGTTCAACAACGCGGGCGTCAGCGCGCCGGCCGTGCCTCTCGACGACCTGACGGTGGAGCAGTGGCGCGCGGTGGTGGACACCAACCTCACCGGTGCGTTCCTGTGTACACGCGCGGCGTTCAGGCTCATGAAGACGCAGTCGCCGCGCGGCGGTCGCATCATCAACAACGGATCGATCTCGGCCCACGTGCCGCGCCCGCATTCGGCGCCGTACACCGCGTCCAAACACGGGATGACGGGCCTCACCCGGTCGACGGGACTGGACGGCCGGGCCTTCGACATCGCGTGTGGGCAGATCGACATCGGCAACGCGGAGACGGACATGGCTCGTGGCTACGCGAGCGGCGTTCTTCAGGCCAACGGCCAGGACGCCGTCGAGCCCCTGCTGCCCGTGCAGCACGTCGTGGATGCGGTGCTGTACATGGCTGCGTTGCCGCTCGAAGCGAACGTCCCGTTCATTACAGTCATGGCATCGGGGATGCCCTACCTCGGTCGCGGTTGACTACATACGCGTCCGAGGGTGTAAGAAATGCGCCGCGGCTGTGCATCGAATCGATGCGGCGTCGGGTTCTGCGTACCTCAATCGCATCACAGTTCTGTTGGCGGGGAAGCGGGCCCGAGTCTTGCTAGCAGCAGTGCGGCGTGCCTTCTTCGACATCCCTCCCATTCCACCTGTCGGTCTTGCATCGTGCTGGAGTTGATACCGGTGCCGCGACGTGCGCGGTCTGACCGCCGTCACGGCGCGCGTTCTCGTCATGTGTCTTGCCGTCGTGATGCTGGGGCCCGCGCCCGCGGCAGCGCAGGCCGAGATCAGCCTGGCCTGGGACGCGCCCGCCTCGCCCGGCGTTGTCGCCTACGTCGTCGAATGGGGGCTCACGCCGGGTACGTACATGGCGTCGGCCTCGATTGCTGCGAGCCGGACGGCGTTCACCGCGACGGGCCTGTGGCCGGGCCTCCGCTACTACTTCGCCGTCAGAGCACTCGACGCGAGCGGCGCGTCGAGCCAGCGTTCGAATGAAGCCTCTGCGATCGCGCGAAGTGTCGGGACGATGCAGCGCGCGGCAAGCGGCGCGGGAGCCTGGCCCACCGTTGCGCTCACCGTGGCCCGGGCCGGTTCGGGCGGCGGGACCGTTGCCGGTACGCCGGCAGACGTCACCTGCAGTCGGCCGTGTCAGGCCTCGGTACCGCTGGGGACGCCTATCGTGCTCGTGGCGACGGCTGACCAGGGCAGCCGGTTCGTCGGCTGGCAGGGAAGCCATTGCCAGGGTGATGGCAGTTGTGCCTTCGTCCTGACCGGCGCGTCCACCGTCACGGCCGTCTTCGAGTCGACGAGGCAGCCAGCGGTGGCCTACACGCGTTTTCTGGCCGAAGGCGCATCCAGTGACACCTTCACCACGCGCATCGCGCTCGCCAACCCCGGTGCCCGCGCCACGACGGCGTCGCTGCAGTTCCTGCGCGGCGATGGCGTCGTGATCCCTCATACCGTGACGGTGCCATCCCTCTCGAGTGTGCGTGTCGACGCGCATGACGTGCCGGGTCTCGAGGGCGCGGCGTTCGCGACCACGATCGAGAGCGATGTGCCGCTGGTCGTCGATCGCACCATGTCGTGGCGCGGCGCTGACGGAAAGTCCCGCGGCGCCCACGCCGAGTCGAGTCTGGACGGACCAGCGACGCGCTGGTATCTCGCCGAAGGGGCGACACATGCCGGTTTCGACCTGTTCTATCTGCTCCAGAATCCATCGGCAGCAACCGTTCGAGCGCGCGTGCGGTATCTCCGGGCTGCCGGACCACCACTCGAGAAGACGTACACACTGGCGCCACTCAGCCGCACCAACATCTGGGTGGATCACGAAGTCTTCGATGCGTCAGGTCGCACGCCGCTCGCCGCCGCCGAGGTGTCGGCCGTGATCGACGTGCTCGACGGCCCGGGCATCGTCGTGGAGCGTGCGATGTACGACAGTCGTCGAGGGCGCGGCTTCGAGGCCGGGCATGCCAGTGCCGGTAGCACGACGACGGCGACACGCTGGTACTTCGCCGAGGGCGCCACCGGCCCGTACTTCGATCTCTTCCTGCTCCTGGCCAACCCGGGCACGCGCGCGGCGGACGTTCGTGTCACGTACCTGCTGCCCGACGCGTCACGCGTGACACGGACGCATGTCGTTGGTCCCCAGCAGCGATACACCATCTGGGTCGACAAGGACGCCCCGGCGCTGGACAACACCGCTGTCTCGGCCGTCGTCGAGTCTGCCAACGGCGTTCCCATCGTCGCGGAGCGATCCATGTGGTGGCCCGGGAATGGAGACGGGTGGTTCGAGGCGCACAACGCCGCGGGCGCCACTGGTGCGGCGACGCGATGGGCCGTGGCCGATGGAGACGTCGTGTCGACAGGCCTGACGCGGTCGACCTATCTGCTCGTTGCCAACCCCGGCAGGGAACAGGCCACCGTGCGCATGACGGTGCTGATGCGACCCGGTGTCCCCCCTGTAAGCCGTGAGTTTCAGGTGGCAGCCGGCAGCCGCTTCGGCATCAGTCTCGGCCATGAGTTCCCCGAGGTCGATGGCGAATCCGCGGGGGCGCTGATCGAGAGTGTGGGCCGTACGCCCGTCCCCATCGTCGTGGAGCGGGCCACGTACGGCGACGCACCGGATCGACAGTGGGCGAATGGCACGGCGCTCCTTGCCACGCGCCTGAACTGAGGGACGGGAACGGTTCCTGCAACAGGTCCGGCCGATCCCCGGCGGGGCGCCAACGGTGATGACGCTTCCGTCATCGGGGCGACGAGATCGCAGGAGACGGCGGACATGCGACACACGCGACGATGGTGGGCGCCTGCGGTGATGGCGGTGATGGCAGGCCTCGGCCTGACGTCGCTCGCCCAGCAGGGACCCGTCCAGACGCCGTACCCGATTCT
>CAYRAE010000013.1:0-25922 GCA_964422175.1 uncultured Luteitalea sp.
AACGTCAACGGTTTCGCTTATCGGCCGATTCCCGGTGCTTCCTCCATCGGGCCTGCGCCGCCCTTCGCAGGAGACGGCTTCGCTCTTCGGCGCTCACGTTGCGCCAACGCGCCGCGCCCAATCCGACGGCGGTTCGCTGAATGGGCTCGGGACTGAGCTTTCGACTGGCCAGATCGAGCATCTCGATCGCCAGGTCGAGCAGAACCTCCGGCGGCAGGCCGGTCTGACGCATGAGGCGCCGCAGGCGCGTCGTGCGCCGCGCACCAAGCATCCGCGCGAGTTCGGCCGTCAGGTCAGAGCTGGTCGATGAGCGTGGCTGCACGGTCGTTGTCCTACGTGTGCTTGCATGAAGCAAGGCGGAGTCTACCACGTCGGGGAGGAAGTCATGCCCGGAACGTCTCGGCCGTTTGTCTCGCGCGTGAGCGCGCTGTTGGCGCTTGCGGTCATCCTCGGACTGCCGGCGCTGGTGTTCGCGCAGGCGTCGCCGTGGGAGCGTGCGGCAGCGAATCTCGAAGCGACGTTCACGGGACCACTGGCCCGGTCCCTCGCGCTCGTCGCGATCGTCATAGGTGGATTGCTATTCATGTACGGCGAAGGTGGAGCGAAACGTCAGCTCTCAGGCATCGTCTTTGGCGGCGGCCTCGCGCTCTTCGCAGCGCAGTTCCTCGTGTGGCTCTTTTGAACGTCGACGGAGAACTGCGATGCCTGATCGCCCGACGTATCGGCCCGTCTACAAGGCGCTCCATCGGCCTCTGACGATCTGGGGTGTCGACCGCCGCCAGTTCTTCCTGGCGCTGCTCCTCGGCGCGGCCACGTTCAACCTGTTCTATTCGTTCCTCGCGGGGCTGCTGATTTTCGCCGGGCTGTACGGCGGCGCCCTGTGGGCCACGCGGCATGATCCCGAGCTGCTGCGGATCCTGCTGGCCTCGTCCAAGGTCCGCCGTCGCTACGACCCGGGCAAGCATCGGCCGGTGGCCGTGGAGGTCTCGACATGGTGAGGCTCTCCCGCGTCCTCCGGGACTATGACGAGGCCGGCAGCTTGAACGAGCTGATCGCGCTCTGGGGCTTCGTCGATGACCACGCCTTCCTGACGAAGGCCGGTCACGCCGGGCTGGCCTACGCGGTCCGCGGCGTCGACTACGAAAGGCTGACCCACCAGCAGCGGCACGCCCTCGTGCACCAGGTCGAAGCGGGGCTGCGGATGCTCGACGAGCGATGCCGCGTCTACCAGTACGTGCTCAAGCGCGAGATGGATCCGATCGTCCCGGCGCCGTGCCGTCTGCCGGTGGCGCACGAAGCCATCCAGCGTCGGGCGGCGTACCTGAATGCGCGCCGCAACCAGCTCTCAGACGTGCGGCTCTACCTGGTGATCCTGTACGAAGCGCCGCACGCGGTCCGGCACGCGACCGCGCTCCGCCGGCTGTGGCACAGCCCGCGCGCGGCGATTCGCAATTGGCTCTCAACGGATGCGACCGTCCACCTGCTGGAGTCTGAACTCGATCAGGCGATCGCGACGCTTTACCACAAGTCTCAAGCGTTCGAAGTCCAGGTGAGCGAGTGCGGCCTGCGGCGCCTGGCGAAGGCGGAGGCGTTCAGCTTCTTCCGCTGTCTGGTGAATGACGACGTGCGATCGAGCAGCGCGGTGACGCTCGCGTACAACACCCACGTGGACTACTTCGTCTCGGATTCCACCATCGAGTGCTACCGCGACCATCTGCTGGTCGGCGACCGCCTGGTGAAGGTGCTCTCGATGAAGGAGCCGCCGGGCCACACCTTCGCGAACCTTCTTCGTGAGGTGTACGAGCTGCCCGGCGATCTCATCGCCTGCCTGGAGTGGCAGCGCATCCCAGCGGACCGGATGCGGCGCGACCTCCAGGCGAGACGCCGGCACTTCTTCAACAAGCGCGTCTCGCTCGTCAACTACATTGCGCCGGACACCAAGCCTGAGGAAATGCTGACGGACGACTCGGCGACGGCCACGGTGCGCCAGCTCGGGGACGCGCTCACCGAGACAGAGGTGAACGGGCACTTCTTTGGACAGTGTTCGCTGACCCTGGTGCTGCAGGGACACGACGCTCGGGCCCTGCAGCAGCAGGCCGCCGAAGCCAGGAAGGCCTTCGCCGTCCACGACGGCCTGCTGTTCGACGAGACCTACAACCTGCTCAACGCATGGCTCAGCATCATCCCGGGGAACGGCGCCCACAACCTGCGCCGGCTCGCGCTGCTTGAAACAAATGCCGCCGACCTGAGCTTCGTGTTCACGCTCGATCAAGGCGACCGCGTGAGCGCCCACCTGCAACGAGAGGGGCTGGCGATGTTCGAGACGCCCCACCGTACGCCGTACGCGTTCAACCTGCACGTCCAGGACGTGGGCCACACGCTCGTGCTCGGCGCCACGGGCAGCGGCAAGAGCTTCCTCCTGAACTTTCTCGTCACCCACGCGCAGAAGTACGAACCGCTGACGGTCATCCTCGATCTGGGCCACAGCTACCGCAAGCTCGCCGCGCTGCTCGGCGGCTCCTACCTCGCACTCGGTCTGCGACACCGCGAGGTGTCGATCAATCCGTTCAGGCTCGAGCCGACGCCGGAGCACCTGCACTTCCTGCACGCGTTCGTGCGCGTGCTGCTCGAGGGGGATGACGGCTATCGACTGAGCGAGCTGGAGGACCGCGAGGTCTACGAGGCCGTCGAGAACCTCTACGTGCTCGACGACCGCCAGCGCCGGCTCTTCACCGTCGCCAACCTGCTGCCACGAGCGTTGGCCGGTCGCCTGCACAAGTGGATCGAAGGCGGTCGCTACGCGACGCTTTTCGACAACCTGGACGACACGTTGACGGTGGAACGGCTCCAGGTGTTCGACTTCGAGGCGATGCGCGTCTATCCGGCGCTCCTCGAACCGCTCCTCTTCTACGTCCTCCATCGCGTGGTCGCGAGCATTCAGGACCCGTCGGAAGCCGCCACGCTGAAGCTGTGTGTCATGGACGAGGCGTGGCGCTTCATCCAGCACCCAACGCTGCGCGCGTACGTGCAGGACGGCCTGAAGACGTGGCGCAAGTGCAACGCCGCGATGATTCTCGCGACGCAGACGGTTGAGGACTTCGCGTCGGTCGACCTTCTGCGCACCGTGGTCGAGAGCTGCCCCACGAAGCTGCTGCTGGCGAATCCCTCCCTGGATCGCCAGCACTACGCTGACCTCTTTCAATTGAACGAAATGGAGCTGGATCTGCTCACCGGCCTCGTCGCCCGGCAGCAGATTCTGCTCAAGCGTCCGGACCTGACAAAGGTCCTCACCCTGACGGTCGACCCGAAGAGCTACTGGATCTACACGAACACGCCCATCGACAACGCGCGGGTCGCCGAGACGTTTCGACAGTACGGCTTGGAGGCGGGCCTCGACCGCCTCGCGACCTCGGCGTGATGTGTGGAGGTGTGTGATGTCTGTTCCCAACTTCGTGTGGGGCCTGGCCATCGGATCGGTCATGAGCCTCACGGCCTTTCCATCGGTCGCCGCGGCGCAGCCGAACGGTGTACGTGAGGTCACCGCGTCTGAACGCAGCGTGATCCCCCTCCAGACCCGGCTGCGCTACACGACGATGATCGTCCTCCCGGACGGGGACGAGATCCTCGACGTGATCTGTGGGGACCGCGACTTCTGGGTGATCAGCGCGACGCATAACATCGCGCACGTCAAACCGGCGAAGGAAGGCGCCACGACGAACCTGAACCTCGTCACTAGCAGCGGCGTTGTGTACTCGTTCCTGCTCAACGAGAAGAACGGCTCCCCGGACCTGAAGGTCTACATCAAGTCCGACGAGAGCGCACCTACCGGCAGACGCCGGTACTTCAGCGCCGCACAGGTGGAAGCGCTCGAATCCGAACTCCGCGCCGCCCGCACCGCCGTGGAGGCGGCGGGGACGCGGGCGGACGAGGCGATCGCGGCGTACCGTCAGGAGTACCCGACGCGGCTGCAGTTCACGTACGGGTCGGCGAAGTATGAGAAGCCGTTCCTCGTGCGCTCGATCTGGCACGACGGCCAGTTCACCTACATCAAGGCCGACGCCAGCGAGCTACCGGCGCTGTACGAAGTGAAGGATGGCAAGCCGTCGCTCGTAAACTTCCAGGTCCGCCAGGGCACCTACGTCGTGCCGAAGGTGCTGGACGAGGGCTACCTGGCGCTCGGCAAGGCGCGCTTCGCCTTCGAGCAGCGAGAGCGGTGAGCGATGGCCGACACGCCGCAAGCCCCCGCCACTCCACCCGCCGTCACCGACCATCGTCCGGTGCCGCGCGGCGTGCTGCCGCGAGGTGTGCAGACCTGGGTGATGGTCGGGATTGCCGTTGGGATGCTCGCGATCATGCTGCTCGTGGGCCGATCGGAGCCGCCGGCCCGCACGACGACTGCGCCTGCGGCGATGCAGGCGCCGAGCGCCGACCGCGTGCGTGACTTCCAGGAACAGCTGCGTGCGGTGGAAGCCCAGGCGCTCCGTGAAGCCCAAGCCGCAGCGCTCACGCCGGCACCGGCGATAACGGGTTTCCAGGAGCCACCGAGCGCTCCCGCTCCGGACCCGCTCGAGGCCGAACGCAGACGGCGCGAGTACGAAAGCCTGTTCGCCAGCAACGTCGTTCTGAGCCGCCGAGCTGAGGGCGAGCGCCCGGACGCCGGCCGCGATGCTGGTCCGACAGCCGCGGCACGAGGATCGGACACCACGGTGCCATCAATCGATGAGATTGCAGATGCGGCGATTCGCGCAACGGCCAGAGCGTCGGGTGGAACCGTGCCTCCGCCGAGCGCGCCGGCAGTGCCAAGCGCCGTCGCTGCACCGCCTCCGCAGAACAACGAGCGCGACGTTCGTACGCCCGAACGAACGGACGCCATCAATCCGACGGGGCCGCTGCATCGACTTCTCGAAGGCACCCTCGTCGACGCGGTGCTGACGAACCGGCTCGATGGCAGCGAGGCCGCGCCCGTGAACTGCCTGGTCACGAACGCGGTGTATTCCCACAGCGGCCAGCACGTTGTGATTCCCGGCGGTGCGCGTGTGCTCGGGACGACGAGACCGGTACGGGCGCTTGGGGAGACCCGGCTCGCCGTGACGTTTCACCGGTTGCTCATGCCCGACGGCCGCACGTACCGGCTCGACGAGTTCAACGGCCTGAACCAGATCGGCGACACCGGGCTGCGAGACAAAGTGAACCACCACTATCTGGCGACGTTCGGCGCCGCGGCTGCGGTGGGTCTCATCAGCGGCCTGTCGCAATACCTCGGGAACTTCGGACTCGGAGCCGGCGACGGCGATCGGACGGTCATCATCGCGGGTGGCGTCGGCGACGCCGCGTCGCAGTCAACGGCTCAAGTCATGAACCGTTTCCTTAACCGGCTCCCGACGGTCACGGTTCGCGAGGGGCACCGCGTCAAGGTGTACCTCACGAGCGACCTCGAACTGCCGGCGTACGAGGGGCATCGATAGTCGCAACGCGGCACGGAGTCAGTTCTGACGCGACTGAGTTCTCAGGCGCCCGCGAGGAATGGCCCGGAGCCAGGTCTGGAAAGCAGTTTTGCCACGTACCGCAGCAACCTGACGAATGCTGCGAGCGGGAGGACGAACCTGGTGACCATAGCTTTCTTGTTCAACGCACCTCCAGAAGCTGTGGCCCATCATCCCACGTTGGGAGCCGCCCGCGCGGCAGAAGTGTGAACTGCCCAAGGAAATCTAGGTGAGACGACGAGGAGGGTCCTCATGATTCGACGAACGTTGGCGGCGGTGGTGGTGCTGGCCGTGTGCGCCAGTCCGGCCCACGCGCAGTGGGTGGTCATCGATCCGGCAAACCTGGCGCAGGCGATTCTCATCGCCGAACGCGCCTGGAGCCACTATGACGAGCTGCAGCGCCAGTACCGAACGATCCTGCGGATGGGAGAGGGGATCGGCAGCATGGAGCAGTACCGCACTCCGCCGATCGCGCTCACTCGCCACGATGCCGGCCGCTGGGAGTATGGCCGCGCGTGGATTCAGGCGCTCAACAGCGGCGACCCGACCGGCGACGCGTACCGGGCGACGGCGCTGCCGGTGCTGCGGCCGACCGCGATGCCGAGCCAGTTGCCGCCGAACGCACGCCGCGCGCTCGAACGGCAATACGCAACCATCGAGATCACGGACTCCGTGGCGTCCATGGGCGGCCATCAGGTGGCGCTCGCGCGCGGCTACCACGGCCGTCTGCAGGGCGCCGTTCAGGCGCTCGAAGACGACGTGCTCAACGGTTTGCTCCGGTACCACGAGATGACCGCGATCCTCGACAAGATTGCGGCCGGCGAGCTGCTCGGCCGGCGCCAGGACATGCTGTCGAACCAGCTTCTGTCGCATGCCCTGGAGCAGCTCCTCGCGCGCAGCAAGCGCCTGCGGGACACTGAGGCCGCGACGATGAACATGCAGCTCACGACGTGGCGGGACGGCAGGGCCGCGAACGAGGCGTTCGTAGCAGGGACAGCCCATGCGCTGAATACGTGGAGACAGCCATGAAGTCCGGCCTTTTCGGAGAATAAGACCCATGGCGGAACGGCCGAAGCTGGTGAAGATCGGCGTCGAGATGCGGCGATGGAGTGCGCTGATAGGCGACGAGGTTGCGGGCTGGACGAACGTGACGAGCAAGCCAATGTTCGGTATGACCGCGTTCTATCGCGGGGCTCGCATCTTCGCGGCGGTTCCAAAGACGCGGGCCGCGGGGACGGAGCGATCAGTGTTGATCAAGCTTCCCGGCGTCCGGCACAGGCAGCTCAAGGCGTCCATCGGGCCTGGCACAGGATGGACCGCGTTCGAACTGCAGGACGAAGGGGACATCGGCACGGCGATCGAATGGTTGGGGAAGGCATATGAGAGAGCCAAGACATCGTGACGCGCTGCGCTCTCGTCAGTGGCGCCCGAGTCTGCATGGCGGGCTGGCTGCCTTTGCCATGGTCTGCGTGGCAACGGCGTCGGCGTCCGCGCAGCTGGTGGTCAACGATCCGGCGGTGACGGCCCGCAACACTATCACGGCCATGGTCAAGGAATACCTCGTGAACGTCCAGCGCGAGCAGCACTCGGAGCTGCGCCGCATGGCGGCCCGGCTGAGCATGCACACGAACCTCGACAAGTACGCGATCCCGGATCCCCCGCGGTGGCGGACGCACGGCGGCGACTACCTGTTCGCCGGGCCGTACAACGACGCGCTGATCTTCGGCGACGCCGCCGGTGCCGCGTATCTGCAGCTCACGCACCGGCTTCTATCGGCCGCGGAAGGCTTGGCGCGCCTGCCCGCGGGCGCACGGCGCGCGGTCCTCCCCCGCCTGGCGACCATCGAGTTGACGGACGCTGCGGCGATTGCCGCGACGCATGACTCCGGGCAGCTACGGCTCAACGGCCGGCGCCGCGAGCTGCAGGCCATCGACTTGCTCGAGGCCGACGTCATCGATCCGTCGAACGAACAGAGCGCAACGGCAGTCCTCGACAAGATGAGCGGCGCCGTCCTCATCGCTGCCCGCCAGCGACAGGCCCGCGCGCAGCTCTTGACCGGCCTCGTCGAGCAGCTCCTTGTCGAGAGCAAGCGCGCCCGCGACAGCGAGACTGCGGCGATGAACATGCGGCTCGTGACGTGGCGGGACGGACGTGCGGCGAACGAGGCGTTCGTCGCCGGATCGGCCGACGCGCTGACAACGTGGCGACAGCCGTAAGGAGGATGTCAGATGCAACCCTCGCTGGGTCTCATCCCGACCGTCCAGGAAGCGATCGCGCACCTGCTGACGACCTACGAGCCGGAATTCATCCAGTTTGGCCATCGTCTGTTCATGGCGTTCGCGGCCATCCTGATCGCGTGGCGCGGCATCCACATGATGCTTTCTCACGACGGCCTGGGTGAGCAGATGTTCGAGTTCGCCAAGCTGCTCATGTTCATTTCGTTCGGCTACGCGTTCATCACGTTCTACGAGGCACCGCTCCCGGGGATTGGCGTGTCGTTCAGCAACCTCATCACCGACCAGGCGCACTACTTTCAGCGGATCCTCGATGCCCGTGCGTACGACAACATCTACCGGCACTTCGACGAACTGGCCAGCCGCTTCGATCAGCCTGACCCGTGGTCGATTCTCGGGAACCTGCTGTACTTCCTCGTGCTGTTGCTGATCGTGGTGGCGAAGGCCGTCTCGCTCGCGGTCATCGCGTTCGGCCTCATCGCCAGCGCCGTCTGTGGTCTGCTCGGGCCGATCTTCGTGCCCTTCTTCATCGTCCCTAAGCTCGACTGGCTGTTCTGGGGCTGGCTGAAGTCGTTCGTGCAGTACTCGTTCATTCCCGTCGTCGCGATTGCGTTCCTGATGATCTTCGAGCGGTTCATCTTTCGGGCGGTCACGACGATGCCGCAGGGTATTACGCAGGCGGAGTACGGCGTCTACCTGCTCCAGGCGGTAGCCGTGATCATCACGTTCGTGCTCGGGATGCTGCTCGTGCCCTCGCTCACGAGCAACCTCTTCTCGGGAACCGGTGGAGAAAGCCTGCTGCCAACGGCAGTGCATCCCGGCCGCTGGCTGCCGCGTCGCCGATAGGAGGACCACCGATATGCCGCGACGATTCCCGCGTCACCCGCGACGAGAGCAGCACGTTGCGTCGCCGGAGTTCACGAGGCTACTGTTCCTGACGATGGGGATCGCCGCGCTGATCGGCCTGATCTGCGGTGTCATCTGGGTGGGCTACCACCTCGTTCGGAACTGGTTCGGATAGGGGACTGCCATGCCGGCCACAGTGGCGGACGTCAATCCCAAGACGCTGGAGAACGCCAAGCGGCAGTTTGTCGAGCTGTACGGGTCCGCGCTCGTGATGAACACGTACCTCAAGATCGCGCTGGTCCTCGTGTCGCTCGTCGCCGTGGGGCTGCTGGCGCTCAACTTCTACACGGCGCGCCGGTACGCGTCTGTGAAGCCGTTGGTCATTCGGATCGACGAGGTGGGACGTGCGGAGGCAGTGCAGTACGACGCCACCGCCTACAAGCCTCAGCCGCCTGAGCTGCGCTACTTCCTGACGCAGTTCGTGGTGAAGCACTTCAGCCGCCTCCGCGCCACGGTCCAGCGCGAGTACCCGGAGTCCTTGCTGTTCCTGGACCCTTCCCTGGCCAACGCCACGATTGCTCAAAACGAGCAGAGCCGCGTGATCGAAACGTTCCTGACCAATCCGTCGGCCGACGAGGTCGACGTCAGCGTGCAGAACGTCAGCCTCACCGAGCTCACGGCGACCCCGTACAAGGCGTCGGTGAGCTTCCAGAAGCTGCTCTACTCGCCCGGCACGCGGCATGAGCGCGCCCGTCAGACCTACGTTGCGCAGGTCGATTTCGTGCTGCGCGACCACGTGCCGAACGAGTTCGTCCGGGTCAATCCGCTTGGGCTGCAGGTGACGTACTTCCGCGTGGACCAGGCGTTCGAGGAGGCAAGCCGATGATCCCCAACGCCGCGTTCCTCGCCGGTTTGACGACGTTCGTCCTCGCGGCCTGGCTGGCCGCCGAGTTGAGCTTTCTGGCGCCGTACAGGGCCGCCCTATTCCGGACGTACGGGCTGCACATTCTTGCCGGCGTCGTACTCGTCTTCGTGAACCTGTTCGGGGCGTACTACGCCATTGCGCGGTGGCTGTTCCTGCGCGATGCGGGGCGCAAGCTCACGCACATCGACCGCCAGCTGCGGACGACGTCCGGCCTGCACGACGACCTCCGGCGCCACTTCCAGAAGAAGGCGCGGTGAGGTATGTCGTTCTTCGACGATCCCCGGTGGGACGACACCAGAGACGGGCCGACGCGAGGCCGCGGCGGCGGTCTGGATCGCGATCCGCGCGACCTCGAAACCGTCGAGCCCCGCGACGTCTTCACGCAGGGCCTCGACCGCGAGCCCGTGTCCGTCGGCGACGACCACTACGACCTGCGCGGTTCCGAGGTGCGCACATTGGCCACCGTCGGCGCCTTCCGCGTGGTTCCCATCGACGACTTCGGGGACCGGGGGGGCCGGGCTGGCGACCTATGGCACGGCGACCTCGATCACCTTCGGTCCGAGAGGCTGATTCGCCACATCGCGTCGGTCGATCGGGAGACCGGCAGGGACCTCGTGACGCTCACCGATCGAGGGCGCGAGCTCCTGGAATCGCACCGGTCCCTTGACCACGACCCGCGGCAGGCGTTTCACGACGGCCTCGCGCGGGAGCGTGAGCTGGTTCACGACGCTCAGCTCTATCGGGCATATCTGCGGGCCGCGGAGCGCCTGGCCGAACGGGACGCCCACATCGAGCGCGTGATCCTCGAGCACGACCTCCGGCGCGAGTATCAGGTCTTCCTCCAGGAGCCGAACCGCGGTCGTGCCGACAGCGACGGCCGGCCCGGGCGCGACCGCGACGACGTACGCCGATGGGCTGAAGATCACGACCTCCCATACGCCGACGGACGCGTTCAGTTTCCCGACTTTCAGATCGAGTTCCTCTGGCCCGACGGCCGGCGCGACATCGAGAACGTCGAGGTGCTCACGCCGCACTACCGCGGCGCCCATGCCGCGGGTAAGGTCCGGGCGGGATTCACGCGATTCCGTGGCATCGGGGCGCGCGCCGGCGGCAAGACAGGGCGCGGCAGCCGTTTCGATCCGGACCTCGCGAAGGAGCTCGTATGAAACCGCCGGCCACGGTGCTGGAGCGGCCCGTGCCTCCCACGTTCGACGACCGCGTCGAAGCGGTCAAGGCGTTCCGCTTCACCGAGCGCCAGGCGCGCTTTCTCGTCACGGTGATGCTGCATTCGGGCGTCTGTCTTGGACGGCAGTACTGCGCCTTCGCGGGCATCCAGTACGGGGCGCCCGTCGCGAACCTGTTCAAGATGCTCCACGCTCGCGGATTCGCCACGCCGCAGTCCTGCGGCCACAGTCGGGCGCGGCTATTCCACATCCACTTCAAGCCGCTGTACGCCGCCATTGGCGAACCTGACAACCGCTTCCGGCGCCCCATGACGCTGGCGCGTGCCGTCGAGCGCCTGATGCTGCTCGACGCCGTCATGGCCGACCGGAGTGTCATCTGGCTCGGGACCGAACGCGACAAGCTCCACTACTTCGCGAGCATAGACGTGCCGCGGCACCACCTGCCGTCGCTGACCTTCAGATCGGCCGACCAGGAAACCATTCGGTACTTTCCCGAGAAGCTGCCGATCGGCGTTGGCCGCGACGGCCTGACCCATGTGTTGCTGTATCTCGTCACGGGCAGCATGCCGATGGATTTCCGGCTGTTCCTCGAGCGGCACGCGGAGCTGCTGCGCAGCCTGCCCACGTGGACGGTTCGGCTGCTCGTGCCGCGTCATCTGAACGGCGCCGCCGGTCTGCACCGCGAGGCGTTCGCCGAGCAGCTGACGACCCCGCTCCCGGCGGACGTGGTGGACGAAATGCGCTGGTACTTCCGTGCCTGTCGCGACGGCGGCGTGGACCTCGACGAGCGCTACTACCGCGCCCAGACCGCGTTCGCCGGCCCGCGGTTTCGCGCGCTGTACAAGCGCTGGCTGATGGATGGCGAGCGCGTGCTCGATGCCGTCTCGTCGCAGGTGCTGGTCGATGTCGTCGCTCGTCGTGTCGGCGTGCTCGATTGCCAGGTCCTGGCACATCCGTACCTGCATCTCCTCCCCTTGGTCGGCACGGCATGAGGAAGGCGCGAGGTAGAAGATGACAAAGCTGTGCTCAACGAAGAGGGTGGCGGGGAGTGTCTTCTACCCCTGTCTCTCTTGCCGCCGCGCCGGCTGCAGGACCGCGGAGCTGACTCGGCACACGTGTCTCGGCGCTAGGAACGCGTTGCAGAACAGCCACTTGCACGCAGTCTCGCGCCGGCGTCCCCTCCTGGACGGGCGGCGTTTTGTGCCGCCCGGCCTGTGCCGGAAAACACACTATCCGTGGCGTGAACGACCCCCCTCTAGCGCGCGCAGTCTGACCCCAGGCGCGCCCCAGGGGGTCGTTCACGCCAGGGCTGCCCCGGTCAATGTGCGTGCGAAGCGGCACGTCATTGCGCCGCCCATGCCATGTGCCATCGCCGTTGCATCGCAGTGCGTTCGCGCGCTCGATCCGTGTCAACTTGCACGCGGTCATCGATCGTCCGTCGCCGCGCGAAAGGAGTTCGTATGCCCGTGATCAAAGCCCGCACGCGCGGGAAGCATTTCGTGCGCCACATCACGCGCCTGGATCGTGACAACTACGAGACGCTGTTCGCCTATGCCGCGTTCCTCTGTGAGCCGCCCGAATACGTCGTGAATCAGCTCATCGACACCGTGCTGGCGAAGGACAGGGAATTCCTCGCGTGGCGCGAGGCAAATCCAGGCTCGCATGCGCCCCGACCGTCCGCCCGGCGTGCTCGCGGTCGTGCCCGTCGCGTGGCAAGCGCGGATGTGGCGGTCGAGCGACCAGCGCTCGAGCCGACCAACCTGCCGGCACTGGCGCGCTGATCGAGCACGCAGAGGCAGTGAGCCATGGTTCGAGCGCTCGTCGACATGCGCGGCCTGACGGCGATGGCAATCGCCGCCGCGACAGGCGTGTGGGGCGTGACGACGTATCCGCCGGCCGCGGATAACGTGTTCCTGCAGCTGATCGCGCTGCGAGAACCCGTCATCTTCCGGGCCCTGATGCACGGGTACGCGGCGCTCTGGTTCACCACGTCGTTCATGGCCGCGTCGGTCGTGCTGTCGATCGCCGCCATCGTGGCGTATCGACGGGCGCCGACGCCCCGCACCCGTCTGCTCCCGCGGTATCCGAGACCGGAGACGCGCCCATTGCCTTCCCTCGTGCTCGGCGAGACGCATCACCACACGACGCCGGACCGCGCGCCGCAACCCGAATGGCTCACGATTCCCCAGCGGGGGCTCTACACCGGCGTCATGATTCTCGGCGCCGTTGGCACGGGGAAAACGTCGGCGTGCATGTACCCGTACGTCGAGCAGCTCCTGCGCTGGCGCGCGCAGGATCCGGATCACAAAGTCGGCGGCCTGGTCCTCGAAGTCAAAGGCGATTTCTGCCAGCAGGTCCGCGACATCCTGGTGGGCGCAGGACGCGCGGACGACTATTTGGAGATCGGGCTGGACTCCGGCTTCCGCTACAACCCTCTGCACAACGATCTCGATCCGTACGCCGTGGCGTACGCCCTCGCCAGCCTGCTCAACAACCTGTTCGGACGCGGCAAGGAACCGTTCTGGCAACAGGCGTACACCGACCTGTTGAAGTTCGTAATCTCGCTGCGGCGGATCACGGAAGGCTACACGACGCTCTCCGAGGTGTACCGCTACGTGATCAACGACTCGCTGATCGACCGGAACATCCGCGACCTCGCCGAGCAGTTCCGCCAGCCTGGCGAGTACCTGGTCGTGTCGAAGCAGGATCACGACACGCAGCTGCGCCGAGCCCCGTGGACGCTGTGGGAGAAGCTGGGCGCACGCGAGATGGCGCACCAGTACCGCGCCGACCTGGAAGGCTTCCTCGCCGGCCATGACATTTCCTTCACCGTGCGCAAGGGGACGCAGGCGATCTGCACGGACCGGCGCCACCGCCTTGATGCGATCACCCGGTGGTTCAACGGACCCTGGGCGAAGCTGGACAACAAAGTCAAGGCATCCATCGTCGAAGGGGTCGTCGTCTTTCTGTCGCTGTTCGATGAGAATCCGGCGGTTTACCGGGCGTTCTGCCCGGAGCGCGCCGCGTACGCGAGCCCGCCGGAGCCGGGCGAGCAACAGGCCCTGCCGCCGCTCGAGGACCTGGTCGAAAAGGGCCATGTGCTCGGCCTCAACTTCCCGGTGGCGCTCAACCCGGCGCTGGCGCGCGGTCTGGGCGTGATGCTGAAGCTGGATTTTCAGCGCGCCGTGCTCAATCGCATTCCCAAGATCTCGGCCGATCCAAAAGGATCCTGGCGCGACATTCTGTTCGTCGCGGACGAGTACCACGCGTTCGCGACCGTCGGCGAAACCGATCCGACCGGCGATGAACGCGCGTTCGCGCTCTCGCGTCAGGCGCGCCTCATTCCGATCGTCGCGACCCAGAGCATCAGCTCGCTGCGATCGGCGCTCGCCGGAGACGATGCCTGGCGGACGCTCTTGCAGTGCTTCCGCACCAAGTTGTTCCTGGCCACGAGCGATGAACTGACCGCGCGAGTCGCGGCGGAACTGTGCGGAAAAGCCGAGCAACTGAAGGCGAAGTACACCATCGCGGAGACAGGCGTGGGCGCCCACATTTCGCTCCTGAGCGGCACGGCAGCCGCCGACCAGCACACCCTCGGCGCGAGCAAGTCGTACACGTTCGAGTCCGATTACATCTTTCAACCGCGCGTGTTCATGGAGCTGCAGAACGCGCAGGCCGTCGCGTTGCCGTATGACGGCCTCAACCCGCTGCCGCCGCAGTACTGCTACCTGAAGCCGTACTATCTCGACGCGCAGACCAGCTACTTCGACCACCTCGCGCGGGGGGCGCTGTGAGCAGCCTCGATCGCATCCTACCGTTCCTGCGCCCGATCGAGGATCTCCTGGTCGATCCGCGCATCACCGAGGTCATGGTTAACCAGGGCGGACAGCGTGTGTTCGTGGAGCGCGACGGACGGCTGGAATGCGTGTCGGACCGCGTGCTGGAGCCGCGAAATCTGACCGTCGCCATCAAGAACATCGCGCGCGCCTGCGGCGACGAGATCTCGGATATGCAGCCGTTGCTGGATGCGCGGCTCGAGGACGGGTCCCGCGTGGCAGCGATGTTCCCGCCGTGCGCCGTGGCCGGGCCGATCCTGACCATCCGCAAATTCACTACGCGGTTCACCCTGCAGGAGCTGGTGGACGTCCGCGCCCTGTCGCCAGACATGGCCGGCGTCCTTCGCGCAGCCGTCGACCGGCAGCGCAACATCCTCATCTCGGGCGGTACCGGGACCGGCAAGACGACGCTGCTCAATGCGCTCGCCGCGCACATTCCCGCCGGCGACCGCGTCGTCGTCATCGAGGAAACGGCGGAGATCCATCTCGACAAACCGAACGTCGTCCGCCTCGAGGCGCGTCGAGCACAGGCGCCGCTCGGACACGAGGCGCCGCTGCCACCGGTGTCCATCGCCGACCTTCTGCGGGCTGCGCTCCGTCATCGCCCCGATCGCATCCTCGTCGGCGAAGTACGCGGCGCCGAAGCGTTCGATCTCCTGCAAGCGCTGAACACCGGTCATCTCGGGAGCCTGAGCACGATCCACGCGAACTCCGCGGAACAGGCGTTCACGCGCCTGGCGCACTGCGTGCTCACGGCGAACGTCGGGCTGCCGCATCACAGCGTGCGCGAGGCCATCGCGCTCGCGATCCACGTGATCGTGCACATCAGCCGCATCGACGGCGTGCGTCACGTAACCCAGATCGTCAACGTGCGCGGATACGACGGCGAAGCTGATCAGTTCATGCTCGATCCCCTGATTGGTCGAGAATGCTCGCGTGAGGGAGTCGCGCCATGAAGCATTCGACCTGTCAATCCGCCGTCGTGCTGCTGCTCATCGCGCTTGCCTGTTGCGGCCGGGAACCGACCCCGACATCGCCGTCCACGCCGCGATCATTCCTGGAGGGCGCCTGGACAGGCACCGTCACGATCGAGCGCGAGGGTGAACCCACAACATCGGGGACGACGACCTGGACGTTCGAGGTCATGCCAGGCACGAACCGGCAGTCGTTCAACGTCCGCATTCAATCCGCGCACCCGTTTCTGCCGATCACGGCGACCGTGCTGAGTCAGATCACGCCCGGCAATACGCCGCCGGCGCGCGTCAGCACGCAGGGGACGTACCCGTCGCCGCGCGGTTGCGCCGGAAGTCTGTTGAGCGTCGGTACGGCCGAGACGCGCACGATCGACGCCGACTTCTCCGGCGTAGACTGCCCGTCGCTCCAGCACCAGTCGTTCACGGGCCGTGTGCAGCTGACAAAGACCGCGGGGTGAACACGATGTCAGCGATCGAACCGACCGCCCCTCTTCGCCTGCTGCGCGCCGGCTACGCACCCGACGATTGGGTCGCCGTGTTCCTCAAGTCGTACGCGACCAGTGAGACGTGTCAGCGGGTCGTGTCGATTGCGCAAGCGTCTCAGCCGAAGTTCCTGGCCTGGCTACGCTCGCGCAACGCCAGTGCCTGGAACGTATATGTCTCCGTGAACGCCGTGAGCGCTCAGGGCCGTTCTCGATCCCGTCAGTCGGTCGTCGATGTCCGGCACGTGTTTCTGGAAGCCGACGAGGACGGACCGCGAGTGCTGGCGAGAATCGCCGGGCGCGCCGATCTCCCGCCGCCGTCGTATCTGCTGCACTCGTCCCGGCACCGCGTCCACGTGTTCTGGCGCGTGGCCGGATTCGACGTTCCGCGGGTCGAGGCCCTCCAGAAGCAGCTCGCGCGCGAGATCAAGACCGACACCGCCGCGACGTCGTGCTCGCAACTCACCCGATTGCCCGGGCTGTTCAACCACAAAAGGCAGCCCTCGGAGCTCGTCACGATGGTCTACGGGCATGTCAGTCGCGTCTACAGCCCCAGTGATTTTCCTGCGCTGAGGATGCGATCGGAGCCAAGCAGTGGCTCTGTCGACGCCAACGCGCCCGCCGAATGGCGGATCGGGCGCGCGCGCCGCTATCTCGCCACCCTGCCTCCTGCTGTGTCTGGCAGTCATGGCGATCTCCACACCTTCCGGGTCTGCTGTCGCCTCGTGCGAGGGTTCGCGCTCGACGATGCCGAGGCACTCGAGTTGCTGCGGTACTGGAATATGCGATGCCTGCCGCCGTGGACCGATCGCGAGCTCGAACAGAAGATCGCGAGCGCCAGGCGCTATGGGCGTGAGCCCATCGGTGGTCTGCTGGAGGCCGGTCGATGACCCGGCATCCGAAGGAGCCGTCGGGCCAAAGCACGACGTTCGCCCAGGAAGCGCACGGCGAGCCGGAAGGAGTGTCCATGCCGAATGCTCGGTGCCGCACAATCTGTTGGACACCCACTTGGAACAAGGACCGGGACGGTGTGGGCCTGGAGCATCTGCTCCTGGCAGAGCGCGCGGCTGACAGCGTCGTCCTCGCGTTCGATGAGGAGCGCGGGCCGTTCCGGCTCACGTATCGCCTCACCTGGGACCATTCGTGGCAGCTCCGCGAGGCCGTGCTGGTCGTCGCGGTGCACGACGCGACGAGATCCCTGAGTCTGCAAACGGACGGCCATGGTCAATGGCGACACGGCGACGGCCGCGCCATCGACGATCTCGATGGCTGTATGGATATCGATATCTGGCCAACCCCCTTCACCAACAGCTTCCCGATTCGCCGCGAGCCGATGGCTGTCGGTGAGCGGCGGCAGTTCCACATGGCCTGGGTCTCTGCGCCGGACTTGACAGTTCACCGACAACCGCAGGCCTATACCCGGCCGGCCGACAGACTCTACCTCTTCGAGAACCTCGACGGCAGTGGCTTCAGCGCCGAGCTTCCCGTGGATGAAGACGGCATCGTGGTCGACTACCCGGACCTGTTCCAGCGGGTGCGAGAGAACCTGTGACGGAGCAGGAAGTGTCTTCGATGGAACTCCACACTGATCGACTTCGACTCGTCCTTCAGACGCGCGGAGACGTCGAACGGATGGTCGACGCGATGGCTGAATACGACAGGGCGCAAGTCTCCGCCGATTGGCTTGCTCGCATGCGCGCAGCGGACGCGGGCGACCCATGGGTGCACGCCATTCGCGTACTGTGTCGCGACAATGGCGCCGTCGTAGGCAGCTGCGGCTTCAAGGGTCCACCGGTAGATGGCGTCGTCGAGATCGCCTACGGCATCGATCGCGATCACGAGGGCAAGGGCTACGCGACAGAGGTCGCTCAGGCGTTTGTCGATTACGCGTCTTCAAACGAAGAGGTGCGCCTTCTCAGGGCGCACACCCTTCCAGCTAGGGCTGCCTCGAGGCGAGTGCTGGAGAATTGCGGCTTCCGGTACGTTGGTGAGACTGTCGATCTGGAGGATGGGACGGTCTGCAGATTCGAAAGGCCAATCGGCGAGATCGCGGGTGACGACCGCCAGGACGCGCGGAGTCGGTGAACCTGTGCGATGCGTATGCTTGTATTATTAGCAGGGCCTTGCATGACGATTTTTATTGACTTGTCGTGAGCGCGGTTGTATGACGTGGGTATTCCGTCACTGGCGCATGCGCTCCCAGGAGCTATGCGTCCCACCCTCGTTCGCCGGCGTGTACATCCACTCGGCGAACTCGTCCACCATCGGCGAGCCCAGCGCTCTCGATGATCCTTGGAGGAAAACCCATGTCCAGGAGCAATGGAGAAGTGGTGTCTGTGAAGATCATCCCGAACGAGAAGGGCAACCCATCAGGGAAGCTCGCCGACGCCGAGGTGATCTTCGAGAGCGAAGCCGGCCCGCTGAACGGGCTCAAGCTGGTTGGCTTCGCCGTTTGGGAACGTCGCTCCGGAGGGAGACACGTGACGTTCCCGGCCCGGCAGTACTCCGTGAACGGGGAACGCCGGAGTTTCGCGCTGTTGCGACCCGCAAACGGGGATGCGGCGGCGCAGGAAGGGATTCGGGACGCCGTCCTCGAGGCGTACACCCGCTTCGAGGCGCAAGCCTGAACGCATTCCTCGGCACGTGCTCAGGCGGACGGACCCAGGTCCGCCCGCTTGGGCCGCCGTCGTCGTTGTGAACGTGACTCATCTGGAAGGCGAAAGGGATAGCGCAATGGAGACCGTGGCCCGCTTCGAACCCCGGCGTTCAGACCAGGTGGACTTTGCCGACACGCCGCAGCCTGATCCCAACCTGCGCCTCAAGGTGAAGGCCGTCTACCGGCTTTCCGAGGAAGGTCGCAAAGCGTCCCTTCTGGCCGGGGGCAATGGTCGCGAGCTCCAAGAGGTCACGATTCACGTCCCGGCGAACCGCCTGCACCTCGTCGCCGTCGACATCTACGGTCGTGCCTACCTGAAGCTGCGCCCGCGATTCGAGCTGAACGACGAGCAGCGCGTGGTGATGATCAACGGGATGCCGGCCTACGACGCGCCGCCGAGCGTCGATGACCTCTTTCGGGAAGCCGGACGCAATCATCAGCTCGAACATGCCTTTCATGCCGAGCGCAGCGCCGCACGGCGAGCCCAGCGAGACGCGGACGGCGAGCGCCGCGAGGCGATTGCCAGTGCGTTCATGGCGGACGCGACACAGCGCGCCGGGCGCCGGCCGACGCCCAACCCGCAGCGATGCGTGGTCGACACGCCAGACGGTCGGGTCACGTTCGACGTTCGCCACGACCGAGGCACCGCGCGTCTCGTCCCGCCAGAGGCATACAGGCGCTGGCGCGCCGACGTGCGGGCCCGCGACGAATGGCGCGAAAGGGAGACGGCCGCCCAAATCGCCACGCACACCCAGAAGAAGCACGCCGTCGCCGAGTGGGTCGCACGGCACGGCACGCCGGAACAGCAGGCCCGTCAGGCCGCGGGTCTCCTCCCGATGGAGGAAGTCATCGAGGCCATGGCCGACCAGGCGTTCGCAGCCGGCGACGGCTTCGAGCGATACGTCTGCGACGGACCCTCACGCGTCGAGGAACTGCTTCGCCAGGTCCCGCAGTACACCGGAGTCGTCGTCACGCCGAACCACATCACGATTTTCAACACGGATGCCGTCGAGGCGACGGCAGCGCAGTGGGCGCGCATGGAGGAGTTGCGCCGGGCGTTTCCGGACGCCACCGTGACGCTCCGCGAGCACCGCGTCTCCTGGAAGGGCGATGCCGAGGCGCCGACATTGACGAAGCATGGCGTGCTCGTGACGTGCAAGGTCGGTCCGTTCGACCTGCGTCGCGAGTACGCGGCGCCGGATTCGTAGGGATGAGGGTGGTCATGGACGGCGTGATACTCCGCCAGGCAAGAATCAGTGATTCGAGTCGCATTGCTGCACTGCTCACGCAACTTGGCTATCCAACAACGCCAGGGGAGATGGAAGACCGACTCGCCGTACTCCTGTCCCACTCCGACTATGCGACCTTTGTTGCCGAGACGTCAGGTCAGGTGGTCGGCCTCGTCGGCCCGTACTTGGGTCTTGCCCTGGAGTTCGACACGAGGTACGGCCGCCTGACGGGTCTTGTCGTGGACACCGAGTGGCGAGGGCGTGGCCTTGGCAAGGCTTTGATGCACTGCGTCGAAGGCTGGCTGAGAAACCAGGGGGGGACCTACATCACTCTTACGAGCGGCAATATCGGGTCGAAGCGCACTCGTTCTACGAAGCAATCGAACACAAGGCGACAGGTGTTCGTTTCGCGAAGCACTTGTGAGCTCGTCATGCCTACCCCATTCGAGAGCGCGCTGTTGAACCTGTTGCTCTTCAACCTTCTCCGCGAGCCCGTGCTCCGCGAGGCTAGAGACTGGTTTCTTCGTGAGCTCAATCCCGAGACCTTCGAGGATCTGGTCAGCCGCGTCAGCAGTGACCGGAACGCCTCATTCCGGATGGTGCTCGGGTACTGGGACATGGCGGCGTCGCTGGTGACTACGGGCGCGATCGATGCCGAGGCGTTCCTCGCAGCACATGGAGAGGTGCTCGCCACTTTCAGCAAGATCCAGCCGTTCCTCGGACATTAGGAGGGTGACCGGCGAACCGGACTTCTGCAAGCACGTTGAAACCGTCGTCATGCGCGCCCCAGGTGCCGAAGCGATTCTTGCGCGGCGCCGAGAGGCCGCACGACAGGCTGCGAGCACCGGTCGGCCGTCTGAGGCGACCTGATGCGCGCAGCCGCACGTCAACCGGGGAGGTATCGAAGACTGTAGAGCCGACGCAACAAGTTCTCACGCCTGTGGCCGGTCCTGGCCACCCCTCCACACCGCCCGGTGTGGAGCTTCCTCACGACGGCGCCCCCAGGGGCTCGAAGAAAGGAGCAACTCGCCATGCAAGGACTCGGTATGTCTGCTGTCGCTGCGTACACCGCCCATCGGGAATGGGCACATCGCCCACCTGATGAGCGCTACGCGAGCGTTGAAGCGCTCCACGCGGCGGCTCGCACCAGACGCGACCGCACGATGGAGCGCGACATCGAGATCGGCGATTTCAGGACCGAAGCGGCTGGCCCCGACGCCCTCACCATTCGTGAGTCGTCGGGTCACACAGCCGCACTGACGCACTGGAGCTTCGAGCAGCTCGCCACGATCGCCGGCGCGCCGCCGAAGTACCTGCGTTCGCTGCCCGCATCGATCGCCTCGGACGCGATCAACTTCGGGCTGCGGCGTCACCCCCGCACCGAACACCAGTTGTTCGTCGAGCGTGACGCACCGTGGACCGTGCACGCGATCACATCATCGCGTTATGCGCGCGTCCACCACGACGAGCTGGCCACCCGGGTGCTGGGCCTCATGGCCGCACACCCCGCGTGGTCCTTGCCGCTCGGCTACAAGGACGGCGTGTACGGCGCTGAACGGGTGCCGTCCGGCGCCTACTTGGGAGACCGGGACATGTTTCTCTTCCTCGTGGACGGGAACCGTGATCTCGACGATCCTACGGACTCCACGCATGCCGGCCTGTTCCGCGGGTTCATCCTCCGGAACAGCGATGTCGGAGCCGCCGCCCTTACCCTGGACCTCTTTCTGTTTCGTGCGGTGTGCATGAATCACGTGGTCTGGGGATTTCGCCACGTCGCTGGCTTCCGGCGCCGGCACGTGGGGGCGTCGATTCAGGAGGCGTGGACGGCGTCACTTGACGCTGTCTGTACCGCGCTCGACGCCGACGCGTCCGCCGATCGCGCCCTGCTCCAGCGGTCCATCACCTTGGAGCTCGGTCCGACGCGCGACGCGGTGCTCGACACTGTCGTGCAACGGCTCGACGTGTCGCGCAAGCAGGCCACGGAGGCATACATGTTGGCGGAGCAGTACGAATCGAATCCTCGTTCGGTCTGGGGCTACGTGCAGGGACTGACGCGACTCAGTCAACGCACGCCCTGGCAGGACGGACGATTCGCCCTCGATCAGGCCGCCAGCCGCCTCCTGGCCACGGTGCAGTAACCGTGCCCTGACGCCGTACGGGTACATCCCCGCACGGCCTCTTTCTCAACACGCCAAGTCCGCGCGGGCGCGGCTCCAGCAGCCCGCCCGCCCGGCCGTGCGCGACCGCAGTGGCGCGCACTTCCACGCCGCTCCCAGGAGCGATGCGCAACCGGAGGTGTGCACCATGCGGACCGATCACAGTGAATCCCTGCCACGGGCGCGGCGGACATCGCCAGCCAGGCGCAACGACCTGGCCGACTGGCGGCGTCTGACCCGTCCCGTCATCCTCGACGACTTCCTCGACCGCACGCGAGACCTGTGCTGGTCGCGCGAGCTGATCGATCTCCTGCTCGACGAGCTGCACGTCAGCGACGAGTTCGACGATCTGATCGGCCGCGTCCCTTCGACAGCACAGGTCAACTATCCCCAGCTCATCGCGCTGGCGCTGGTCCTCCGACACAGCTGGTTTCCCGAGGACCTCGCGCGAATCATCGCCGACGCCGGCCTCTCGCCGGCGTCCCCGCCACCAGCGGTCGAGCGCGATCCCACCCCTGAAGTCGCCGACGCCGCGAATCGACACGGCCTCACGAGCCACTTGGCTCCATCACTACCGCCCTGCACACCTCAGAAAGGAGAAGAACGGACATGCTGAGTACCCCTTCACCAACGCTCACGGTTCCCCGGCACCGCGTTCGCGAGCTCGTTTTCGCGTATCGAACGCTCCGCGACAACGCGGGCGACGTCGTCGACGTCGCGACGCTTGTCTTGAACAAACCGGCGATCGCGGCGGCGACCCTCGGGCCGCTGCTGAGAGACGAACCCGTCGAGGTCTTCGGCGTGGCGTGTCTCTCGACGAAGTTCCGGCTGCTCGCGTGGCGCGTCGTGTCGCGCGGCACACGGGCCAGCACGCCGGTCTCGATGCCGGATGTCTTCGTGCCCGCGTGCGTCACGCCGGGTACGACGGCGCTGATCGTCCTTCACAACCATCCGTCGGGCGATCCGGCGCCAAGTCCCGACGATGCGCGATTGACGGTGAGGCTGTGCCAGGCCGCCGACGTGCTCGACATCGGCCTGCTCGGCCACCTGATCGTGGGCGACGCCGACAGCTACTACAGCTTCCGCGAGCACGGCGGGATGAACTCCATCACGTGGTGAAGGAGATGGAACAACCCGGCCATCACGTTCGGAGATTCTGCGGCGCACCTCGGGCCAGTCAAGCCTCTTCGCGTTGCTTCGATTCCTTCGGGGCTTCGGGCTTGACAGGCCCTCCGGGGCGCCACCGGAGGGGCAATTACGTGATGGCCGGGCGTCCGCTCGGACGAACGACTCGAACTCAAGCCCCATCGGGGCACGAAGGGAGGCATAGCCATGTTCGACAGAACCCCGTCGGCCGTCGACGTGACGATCGGCGGGGAGACCCGCATCTATCAGGCGTTCGTGACAACGGCGCCGGCGGGACTCGACAGACCGCGGACGGTCACGCTCGAGCAATCGAGCTTTGCGAGGGTCGCTCATCTCACCGCGGACGCCGTTCCGTTCGACGCCACGCTCGGAGGCAGGCCCGCTCGGCTCGTGCTGATCGCCGAGGTCGACCTGAAGGACCAGAAGGCGAGCTACCGCGAAGGCCGGCACGTGGTGGCAGCAGCCGATCTCGTGCTCATCGGGCGGAACACGCTCGAGCAGTGGCTGTGGAACCGACTCGCGATGCCCTCCGACGAGGAGGTGCATTGATGGCGCGCGCTCGACGTCAACGCAATCCGGATCATCGCCCGCTCGACCGCGGGCTGCGCAGGAGGTCGCATCACCATGAACACGTTCGTGAAGATCGTACGCAACGGTCACATGGCGCCCGGGAAGCTCGCGGACGCCGAACTCCACTTCACAGGCGGCGAGCTCGATGGCCTGAGGCTGATCGGGTTCGGCATCTGGGCGCGAAAGGACGGCACTGGCCAGAACGTCACGTTCCCCGCGCGCCAGTTCACCGCCAACGGACAGCGGCGCAGCTTCCTGCTGCTTCGCGCCATCACAGAACCCGCAGCGCAGGACCGCTTGCGGGATTTCGTGCTCCAAGCGTACCGGGCGCACGAGCAGGCTGAGAAGGGCGCGCCGGCGTGAGTCGGCGAGAGGTACCGGGCGTCGCAAGATGCGGCGTCTGGCACCTCGTTGACGACGCGCTGAAGAACTCGGGGGATTGCGATGGCGATGACAGCTGAAGATCTCCACGGAATTGCGGAGGCGACCGCGGCTGAAGGCAACTTCGCCGATCTGCTCACCGTTCAGGAGACCGCACGGTTTCTAAAGGTGAGCGTGTCTTGGGTCTACGAGCATGTGCGGCCCGAGGCCCAAGACCGTCTACCCGCCGTGAAGCTCGGGAAGTATCTCCGCTTCGACGCTCGCGATCTGCGCGCGTACGTCGACGCAAAGCGGGCCGAGTCGACACGCGTTCGAAGCCGCCGTTGACCGTGCTGGCGTCTGGGGGTAGCCTTCTACCGGCCAGAGACCAGTACGAGCCACTTCCGCAAGGGGGTCAAGCGTGGCTCGTCGAAGATTTCAGACAGGGCAGCTCTACAAGAAAGGCAAACGGCGCAAGGTGTGGATCGCGCGCTGGCGCGAGGACGTGCTGTTGCCCGACGGCTCAATCGGTCGGGTACGGCGCGGCATTCTTCTCGGGTCGGTGGCGGATTTGCCAACGCGGCGCGACGCGCAGCTCAAGCTGGATGAACGGCTTCGTCCGGTCAACCAGGGCGTTGCCAGGCCGGAATCGACCATCGCGTTCGGCGCGTTTGTCGAACAGCAATGGACGGTGCTGGTGCTGCCAACGTTCAAGCATACGACGCAGCACGGCTACCGGGCAGTGCTGAAGGTGCATGTGCTGCCGACGTGGCGGGACATCACGCTCCGCGACATCGACCGGCTGGCGATTCAGCGATGGGTCGCCGATAGGCTCCGTCGCGGCATCGGCTGGCAATCTGTTCGGAATGCGTGGGTGCTGCTCTCCAGCATCCTCGAAACGGCGGTCGAATACGGGTATCTCCAGTCCAACCCTGCGCGGGGCGTGAAGTTCCCGCAGAAGGCACTGAAGAAAAAGCCCGCACTGATCGCAGGGGACGACTTCGCGAAGCTGCTGCGAGAGCTGAGCGAAGCGCACCGGACGATGGTGAGCCTGATTGCGGCGACGGGCTTGCGGATCGGCGAACTGCTGGCGTTGCGGTGGTCGTCGCTGGATCTGGAGGTCGGGGCGCTGACGGTCCGAGAATCAGTGTTCGAGGGCAAGTTCCAGGGACCGAAGACCCAGCGGGCACTTCGGACGATTCCGCTGGGCCCGCACGCCGCCAAGGCGCTCCTCGATCATCGGGCTCGTGTAACGCGTAACGGCGACGATGACCTCGTGTTCGGCAACAGCAAGGGCGATCCGTTGCGGGAGTCCAAGGTGCTCACGAAGGTGCTTCAACCGGCGGCCGAGAGAGCGGGATTAGGGCGTGTGACGTGGCATCAGTTCCGCCACATTCATTCGTCGCTGCTCAACGACCTCAACGTGCCGGTGAAGATCGCGCAGGAGCAGCTCGGGCACGCGAGCATCTCGACGACGCTGAACATCTACACGCACGCCGTCGATGCGTCGCACCGCAAGGCCATCGAGGCGGTCGAGCGCGAACTGTTTGTGGTTTTGGACCACAGTGGACTACAAACGGCGGCAGGGCTGGAGAACGCACAGCCCGCAAGTGACACTGTGACTTCAACTTAGGATTGGAGGCGCCGCCCGGATTTGAACCGGGGATGGAGGTTTTGCAGACGTCGCCAGCGGTCAGATTCTCGAACGATTCTGAGCGTTCCTCGAATGAACTCCGCGAGTCGGCGTTACCGAGCACTACCGACGCACGACCGAGAGAGACCGACGTAAGCAACCTCTAGCTACCCACCGAAGAGGCCGCGGAGGCACCGCCACATATGGG
>CAYRAE010000014.1:0-9165 GCA_964422175.1 uncultured Luteitalea sp.
GGACTGTCCTTGATCACCGAGCTCCTGAACCCTTTCAGGTTCGGTTGTTCGTCGACGGCACGGGCCACGCGGAAGCCGACGTGGTCGGCGTCCGTGTGCCAGTAGATGCTTTGCGGGACCTGCGGATCGCGCTGGCTCCAGTCCTCGTGCGACGACTGGCGGTTGGCGTAGCGCAACCTGGCGGCAGGTTCGATGAACGATCCGCCGCGCGTGGCGTGCGGGTAGCGCTTGTCGGTGGGCAGCGCCACGGGTTGCGTGGCCTTCGGTGCCCATTCGGCATAGCGCGCGTCGGCATACATGTCGAACGTCCACTCGGCGACGTTGCCGAGCATGTCGTACAGGCCGAACGCGTTGGGTGTCTTCGACGCGACCAGGTGCGGCGCGTCGTTCGAGTTGCCCATGTGCCAGGCCTGATCGTCGAGCGTGGCCGGTGCCGCGCCCGTGTCGCCGGCACGCGCCGCGTACTCCCACTCCGCTTCGGTGGGCAGGCGATACGCCTTGCCGGTGACCTGCGAGAGCCAGCGGCAGTACTCCATCGCCGCGTGCTGCGTCATCGCGAGTGCCGGCATCTTCCCCTTGCCGTAGCCCTTGGCCTCGTCGCCGTACGCGCGCGACGGCTTGCTCACGGCATCGCTGTCTGTCGCGGCACCGCCGTCGCCCGTGCGCGCGCCGGTGTTGCCGACGAACGCGAACTGGTCGTACTCGTCCCAGGTGACCTCGGTCTTGCCGATCCAGAAGGGTTTCAGCGTCACCTCGACCTGCGGCCCCTCGTCGGCGTCGCGACCGGGTTCGCTCGCGGGACTGCCGAGCATGAACGTGCCGCCGGGCACCGCCACCATCTCGAACGTCACCTTCGACCCGGGAATCGTCTCGGTGTAGACCGATGGAGGCTCCGTCTTCGGCACCGGCTGCGCGACCGCCACGGCGGCGCCGATCGAACACAGCGCGACGGCCGTCAGTGCCCGAGAGCGCGGCATGAGCGGACGATGAGATCGCACGACACCGCGGAGTGTACTGCAAACAGACCGGCAACCGACACGCAGGAGCGGGGGACGGCAGGATGTCGCCTGATGTTCGAGGAACCGAAGGCCCAGGGCCCATGGCCTATGGCCAGGATTCGTCATTCGGCATTCGGCATTCCACCACCCTGTCGGCCATGCGGGTGACGTCGTCCTGGTCGTGGGTGACGAGGACGATCGGGACGTCGAGGGTGCGACGGACCTCAGCCAGTTCGGCGTGGAGGGCCAGGCGAAGGCGACGGTCGAGCGCGGCGAAGGGTTCGTCGAGCAGCAGCACCTGCGGGTCGCGTGCGAGCGCGCGGGCCAGGGCGAGGCGCTGGCGCTCACCGCCCGACAGATCGGAAGGTCGACGATCCAGTTTGTGCGAGAGGTGTACCTGTTCCAGCACGTCGACGGCTCGCGCACGCCGCTCCGCACGCGGCAGGTGCAGGAGCGCGATGGTCACGTTGTCGACGACCCCGAGATGCGGGAAGAGCGCCGCATCCTGCGGCACGAAGCCGAGCCGGCGGAGGTGAACGGGCACGTGGACGCCTGTCGTCGTGTCCGACCACACGTCGGATCCGTGACGCACGAGCGTCGAGGCCGGTGTGTACAGCCCCGCAATCGAGCGCAGGACCGTCGTCTTGCCGCTTCCGGACGGGCCGAACAGCGCGAGTACCTCACCCGGGTCCACGCTGAAAGCGACGTTCAGCGGAATGGGGCCCCGCTGTTGGAGCGCGACGGTGAGCGCGCGATCACCCACGGCGCGACACCCGCTGGCCGAGGAGATACGTGATTGCCAGCGTGACGATGACGAGCGCGAGAAGCGTCGCGGCCATGATGCCCGCGCCCGCGTCGTCGAAGGCCTGGAGGCGATCGTAGATGGCGATGCTGAGCGTGCGCGTTTCGCCAGGCAGGCTGCCGCCCACCATGAGCACGACGCCGAACTCGCCGAGCGTGTGCGCGAAGGTCAGGACCGCGGCGGTGAGCAGACCCGGCCACGCGAGTGGCATCTCCACGCGCAGGAAGCGCTGCCACGGCGAGAGACCGCAACACGCGGCCACTTCGCGGACGTTGAGCGGGATGGCCTCGAAGGCGCGCTGCGCCGGTTGGACGACGAACGGTATGTTGGCGATCACCGACGCGAGCACGAGGCCTTCGAACGAGAACGCGAGCGCGTGGCCCACGAGGCGCTCGAACGCGGCACCGAGCGGCGATCGCACGCTGAAGGCCTGGAGCAGGTAGTACCCGAGCACCGTCGGCGGCAGCAGCAGCGGCACGGCGACGAGCGCTTCGACGAAGGCCTTGCCGCGCATCGGCCGCGTGGCCAGACGATGCCCGAGCCACGCGCCGAGCGGAAGCAGGAGCACAACGGTCCACGCACCGAGCGACAACGAGACGCGAAACGCGAGCCAATCCATCGCTGCCGCGTCAGTCAGGGAGCGCGAAGCCGTAGCGCTCGAGGATGCGGCGCGCCGCCGGCGACTGGAGGTACGCGTAGAAGCTCGTGGCCGTCGGGCCCGCCTTCTTCAGGAGCACCATGCGCTGGCGCAGCGGCGGATGGAGATCGGCGGGAATCAGCGCGAACGTGCCGCGGGCACGCACGGCGGGCGCCAGGGCGATCGCGTGCGCGATGAGGCCGCCCACCGCGTCGCCGGTCGCCGCGAACTGCGCGGTCTGCGCCACGTTCTCACCGAGTAGGAGACGCGGCTGGATGGCGTCCCATATTCCTCGCGCGCGGAGCGCGGCTTCCGCGGCGCGGCCGTACGGCGCATGCGCGGGATTGGCGATGGCAAAGCGCGTGACGCCGCCGCTGGCGAGCAGGCGCGCAAGACCGTCGAGTCCCTCATCAGGATGCAGCGGTGAACCATTCGGAGCGAACAGCGCCAGGCGTCCGATCGCGTACAGCACACCCTCGTCGCGCGTGAGGCCGCGGCTGGCGAGGTCGGCGACGAACGCCTCGTCGGCCGAGAGGAACAGTTCGAAGGGCGCGCCGTCGCGAATCTGGCGCGTCAGCGTTCCCGACGCGCCGAACACGAGCGTGACCGATTCCCCTGTGTCCCTGGTGAACTGTCCCGCAACCTCTTCGAGCGCCACGCTCAGATCGGCCGCCGCCGCCACGCGGGGCCCCTGCGCCGAGGCAGGCATTGCCGCGCACAGAAACGCCAA
Source organism: uncultured Luteitalea sp. (assembly GCA_964422175.1). Classification (GTDB taxonomy): domain Bacteria; phylum Acidobacteriota; class Vicinamibacteria; order Vicinamibacterales; family Vicinamibacteraceae; genus Luteitalea. The sequence continues at coordinate 3,168 of CAYRAE010000014.1, forward strand.
CGCGACCAGAACCCGCATCACCGCCCGGCCCGACATCACGCCCCAAGTGTATCCGTCCGGATTCGTTCCGAAGGCGTACAAGGGACCGGCTCGGAGAGCCGGCCCTACCTGTTCGCCGCAGTGGGTAGGGCCGGCACTCCGAGCCTGGCCCTCATGGAAGCCGCACGACGTCGAGGCGCTGCAACTGTCTGACGCCGCGGGCGCCGCGACGATCTTTCGGCGTCACGAGGCGGAAGGGACCCTGTGCTTCGGTGAGCGGCTTGCCGTCGGCGGTGTCGGCCACCAGCACGTCGGCGGCAGACATCGCGGGATCGAGTTCCGCGATCGCGAAGACGACGCGATAGCCGTCGGCACCTGTGGCGACGACGTAGGTGGCGAGCGCGGCGCCGCGCAGGTCGGCGCCGACTGTCGCGCCGGCGCGCTCGAGCAGCGTGCCCACGAGCACGCCTTCGTACCTGACGGTCCGTTCCTGGCTGGTGATCTCGACCGTCTGACGCGGATACGTCGCCAACTGTCGCGCGTCGATCGTGAGCGGTGTCCGCACGACGCCGGTGATGGCCAACGAGGTGCCGGCGGGCTGCGCCGCCCCGAGCGCCGGTGCGGCAAGACACGCCGCCAGGAGGAAGGACCGGACTCGATTCATCCGGGAAGTGTACACAGGACCGGCAACCGGCAATGGGCAACCGGCAACCGGGCATGGAAGCGGTGGATGGGCCGCCTTCCAGGTGGTCGGGCCGGGCAAGCCCGGCCCCTACGGTGCAGGGTCGTGTGAGGGCCGGGGCTTGCCCGGCCCTCACGGGAGACCGACTAGAACTGGAACCGCACGCTCAACTGCACGTCGCGACGGTTGCCGTCCTTGGACGTGATGCGTCCGAAGTTGGCGCTCAGCGGGTTGGCCTCGATGCCACCGAGGTTCGGGTGGTTGAGGAAGTTGAACGCCTCGGCGCGGATCTGGAGGCGGCGGATGCCACCCAGGTTGAAGTTCTTGAACAACGCCAGATCCCACTGCATCTCGCCCGTGTTGTAGTAGGCGTTGCGGGGCGAGTTGCCGAACGTGGAGTTGGCCGGACGCACGAACACGCTCGTGTCGAGCGACACCGACCCGGGCGTGCCGTCGTAGAGCTGGTGGTTGACGCTCGCGTTACCGGTCTGGCTCCACGGCTGGCCGACGCTGACGTCGCCGATGCCGGCGATGTCCTGCGCCGTCTGGCCGACGGTGAACGGCGTGCCCGAGCGCATGAACGTCGAGCCCGAGATCTGCCAGCCGCCCAGCAGGTTGGACAGCAGCGTGTCCTGCTCTCGGAAGAACGGCAGGTCGTAGATGTAATAGAAGTTGAACACGTGCCGGCGGTCGAAGTTCGACGGCCCCTCGTAGATCGTGTCGTCGTACGTGTTCCACAGGATGTTCCGCTTGTCGGAGCCGTCGTCGGTCGACTTGCCGAGCGTGTAGGCCATGCCGACCTTGAGGCCATTCGTGTAGCGGCGATCGGCCGAGATCTGCAGGCTGTTATAGCGCGACGATGCGGCGTTCTCCGACAGGCGGATGAGGCCGTATCCGGCGTACGGACGCAGGGCGGCGATGTTGACGCCCGCGTTGGCCGGGTTGTTCAGGGTTCCGAGCGGCAGCTGGTTGATGTTGCGCTCGCGCTGCAGGTAGAGACCGCGGCGGCCGACGTAGGTGACGTCCACGATGAAGCCGAACGGTACTTCGCGCTGCACACCCACCGAGTACAGGTACGAGGTCGGGTGCTTGAACGCGAGGTCCTGTGCGGTGATACCGATGGGCAGGTTGCCGGGGTTCACGCCCACGCCGCCCGGGTTGTCCACACTGCCGTTGCTCACCGTGGCCTGCGGCTGGAACGGCGGGTTGCCGCCGAGGAGCGTCGAGTCGTTGAGCGGCACGCGGTTGTGGAACACGCCGGCGCTCGCGCGCATGACCGTCTTCTCGTTCCACTGGTAGCTCGCACCGAGGCGCGGCTCGAAGGCGTTGCCATGGGTCTGCGAGAACCCGCGCGGGTGCCCGCCGAACAGCGCCAGCACCGCGGGATCCTGAGCCACGACCGAGGACGCGGCGTCGCCTTCGAATCCGCCGCCGGGCAGGATGACGCCGTTGTAGCGCACGCCGCCAGACAGCGTGCCATTGACCGGATTGACCGTCGGCGCGTTGGAGGGATTGTAGGCGGCCTCGCTGAAGGTGGCGATGTTGTTCGTCGTCGAGTACCAGGGCGGCCAATAGACGTAGCGGACGCCGCCTTCGATGGTCAGCTTCGCCGTCGGACGCCACGAGTCCTGCAGGAACACGTCGGTCGCGAGCGCGCGCCACTTCGTGAAGTTGCGCTGGCCGAGTTCGGCGTAGTTGGTGAACAGGCCCATGGCCAGGTTCGACATGTTCGTGCCCGTGCCGCCCGCGCGGCTGTCCGAGAACTCGAATCGACCGTTCTGGTTGTTGGTACTGCCCGGGATGGCGCTGACGTTGATCTGATCGAAGTCATCCTCACCGGAGTACTCGACCGAGACGCCGGCCTTGAACGTGTGGCGGCCCTTCACCAACGTCGTCGTGTTCGAGATCGTGTGGATGGGCCCCGAAGACGACGCCGGGTACGGGCCGCCGTCGATGGTCTGGAAGCCGGTGCCGGTGATCGTCGGAATCTTGTCGACGATCTCCTTCTCCGCGAAGATGTACGGGTAGTTGACGCCCGTGCGGCTGCGCTGGTGCAGGCCGGACTCCGTGTAGACGTTGATGAACACGTCGTCGCGACCCGCCGTGTAGGACAGTTCGTTCACGATGTTCGACTTCCACGTGCTCGTCCAGCTCACGCTCGTCGTGAAGTTGGGGCGCTCCCAGTCGGTGCGCGCGAAGGGCAGGTTGTCGCGGAAGGCGTCGATCGCCGTCCAGTTGCTGCGCGAGAAGCGGTAGGCCAGCTGGTGGTTGGCGCTCGGACGGAAGTCCAGGCGGATGCTGTCCTTGCGCTGGTCCTGCGGGTTCGTGCTGTTGATGATCGCGTTGGCCGAGCCCTGCCGGAAGCCGGGCGTCGGGTCCGGGTACAGGTTCATCATCGCCACGCCGTTGGGCGACAGCCGGTCGGTCGGGATGATGTTGCCGGGGAACGGCTGGCCGGTCAGTGGATCGTTGATCACGCGCGCGCCGCTGAAGAACCCGTTGTTGGGATTGAGCAACTCGCTGAAGTCGCCGCGCCGCATGGCTGCCGTCGGCACGGTGATGATCGCGGTCGCCGTGGCATCCTGGCTCGCCCACTCCTGCGCGCCGAAGAAGAAGAGCCGGTTCTTGAGGACGGGACCGCCGAACGAGTAGCCGTACTGCTTGAAGTCGAACGGCGCCGGGCCGCTGTTCTCCACGGCATTGGTGCTGCGGTTGCGCGCCCAGGTGTTGGCCTGGAGCTTCTCGTCGCGGTGGTAGTAGCCGGCGCTACCCGAAAAGCGGTTGCTGCCGCTCTTGGTGATGATGCGCACCTGGCCACCGCTCGCGCGTCCGAACTCCGGCATGTAGTTGCCCGTCAGCACCTGCACTTCCTGCACGGTGTCCACGTTCTGCACGCCGACGATGGCGCCGTTGGAGCGGGTGCGGACGGCCGTGGCGCCGTCGACCGTGATGTTGTTCTCGTCCGACCGGCTGCCGTTGATGTTCCAGCCGCCGTTCGAGAGGCTCGAGAACCCGTAGTTGTTGAAGGACCCGCCGCTCACGCCCGCCTTCAGGCCCGCCACACCAATCGGGTTACGGCCGTTGAACGAGAGCTGCTCGATGTCCTTGGCCTCGACCGTCTTGCGCAGCGCGACGTCGGTCTGCAGCGGCGCGGCCTCGGCCGTCACCGTGACTTCCTCGGCCAGGTCGCCCGTCTCGAGGGCCACGTCAATGGTGATCGAGCCGGCCGCGTCGGCCTGCACGTTCTGGCGCGTCGCCCGCTTGAATCCCTGAAGTTCCGCACTGACCGTGTAGCGGCCCGGCTGAAGCGTCGGGAACGTGTAGAAGCCCGCGCCGTCGGTCACCGCCACGTCGGCCTGGTTGGTTGCTGCGTTCGTTGCCGTCACCGTGACGCCGGGCATCACGCCGCCCTGCTGGTCCCTGACCGTGCCGGAGATGCGGCTGCGCTCGAACTGCGCGAACGCCGGCGTTCCGGCGAGCAGCAGCACCGCACACGCAAGCACGCGTTGCAGGCTCCTCCTCAGGTGGAGCTTCCCCATCTGGATCATCCTTCCTCGATCGGTGTCGGAACCCGCGCTCCGCCACCAGTCCATCCGGCACGACAGGCGGTCGCCCCTGCGCCGGAGTGGCGCGCGCCGGAGGAGACGACCACGACTGCGACGCCCACCTGGCGTCACAGAAAAGAGCTGCGCATCCGCATCACACTGCGTGACGAGTTGTCTCGCCACTTCCGTCACTCGCACGCCACCGCGCTGCCGGGCTCTCGAGAGGCCACACACGGCACACCCGCTGCACGAACCGCCGTCACACGACGTGAACGCGAGGAATGGAGTACTGGAATCAGCAAGGATGTAGCACACGCCCGGGAGAGCGTCAAGCGCGCGTGGACAAACCACCAGTACTCGCGCTTGCGCTGCCCGGTGGTCTGTAGTACTTCTGCGACGCACAACTCACGACCCTGCACGCGTGGAGTGGTTCGACCTCTCGTGCACCCTCCCCGGAGGTATCAATGCCAGATCGTCGACAATTCCTGCAGGCGACCGGTGCGACAGCCGCGGCTGCCACCCTGCCGGCACGCAGCTACGCCCGCATCATCGGTGCCAACGACCGCGTCCGCGTCGGCATCGTCGGTTTCTCGGATCGGTGTCGCGGCAGCCTGATCCCCGCCCATCAGAAACACGCCGCGGAACTGAACTTCGAGATCGTCGCGGTCTCCGACATCTGGAGCCTCCGGCGCGAGGCCGGTGCCGCGGCGCTCCAGAAGCTCGGACAGTCGTCGCCCATCGTCTGTCGCAACAACGACGAGCTCTATGCCCGCAAGGACGTGGATGCCGTGCTCGTCGCCACGGCGGACTTCCAGCACGCCCTTCATGGCGTGGAGGCCGTGCGCGCTGGGCGCGACGCCTACGTCGAGAAGCCGATGGCCAACACCATGGACGACGCGCGCGCGCTCCGCGCGGCGGTGAAGGAAACCGGCAAGATCGTCCAGATCGGCACGCAACGGCGCAGCGCCAGGAACTATCAGCAGGCCTACGAGTACCTGAAGTCGGGCCGGTTCGGCGACATCGTGGCCGTCGAGATGACGTGGAACGTCAACCAGCCGGGGCGCTGGCGGCGTCCCGGGATCGTCGACAAACTGCGGCAGGAAGACACCGACTGGAACCGCTACCTCCTCAACAGGCCGAAGGAAGCCTTCGACCCGCGCAAGTACCTCGAGTTCCGGCTGTTCTGGCCCTATTCGTCAGGGATCCCTGACCAGTGGCTGGTCCACCAGATCGACACCGTGCACTGGTTCACCGGCTATCCGCGGCCACGCAGCGTGGTGGCCAACGGCGGGATCTACCTGTGGAAGGACGGCCGCCGCAACTGGGACACGTTCACGGCCGTCTTCGACTACGGTCCACTGGACGACCCGGGCAAGGGCTTCCAGGTGATCTACAGCTCGCGCATGACCAACGCCGCGGGCGACGTGAAGGAGTACTACTACTCCAACGGCGGCATGCTCGACCTGGACAAGAACACCGTGTCCGACACCGGCGGCCTGCGCGAGAACCACGCCAAGGCGATGGGCATGAAGGCCAACCTGCTGCCGTCGATGGCCATTGCCGAAGCGGCGGCGCTGCAGACGGGGGCCGACACCGGCGCAGACGATGCGACGTCGGCCAACATGCGCAACTGGATGGAATGCGTGCGCAGCCGCAAGACGCCGAACGCGAGTGTCGAGGCCGGCTACAGTCACTCGGTGGCGCTGTGCATGACGATTGCCGCCATCCAGACGGGTCAACGCGTCACGTTCAACGACGCCACGCAGGACGTGGTCGTCGGTGGTGAAGGAGT
>CAYRAE010000014.1:9265-12937 GCA_964422175.1 uncultured Luteitalea sp.
AAGGTCGAGATCACCAGCAAGCCCGCGGACAAGGTGGTGGAGGTCACTGTGGACGGCAAGCCGTTCACCTCGTACGCCTGGCCCGACTCGCTCGAGAAGCCGGTGCTCTATCCGATCCGCACAGGCGCGGGCACCGTGATCACGCGCGGGTTCCCGCCGCTGCCCAACGAGCGGCAGGACCATCCGCACCACGTCGGCCTGTGGTTCAACTACGGCGATGTGGACGGCTTCGACTTCTGGAACAACTCCGACGCGATCAAGCCGGACCAGAAGGCGAAGATGGGCTCGGTCGAGCACCGCGAGATCGTCTCCGCCGAGAGCAAGGGCGACCACGCCGTGCTGAAGGTGAAGGCCGACTGGGTGTCCGGCGACGGCAAGACCCGCCTGCAGGAGTCGACGACGTACACGTTCAGGGCACTGCCCGACGGCGTGCGCGCCATCGATCGCGTGACGACGCTCGCGGTTCCCGCCGGCGGCGGTACCGTGAAGCTGCCCGACAACAAGGAAGGGATGCTCGGCCTGCGCGTGATCCGCGCGCTCGAGGATCCGGCCGAGAAGAGCGGCGAGTTCAAGGACGCCGCCGGTCGCGTGACGCGGATGGCCAACATGGACACCACGGGCGTCACGGGGAAGTACCTCACGAGCGAAGGCAAGGTCGGCAAGGACGTGTGGGGCACGCGCGGCGTGTGGACGGCGCTCTCGGGCACGTCCGACGGCAAGCCGGTGACCGTCGCCATCCTCGACGCGCCCGGCAACCCGGGGTACCCCACCTACTGGCACGCGCGCGGCTACGGCCTGTTCGCCGCCAACCCGCTCGGTCAGGCGGCGCTCAGCGACGGCAAGGACACGCTGAACTTCTCCATCGCCGAAGGCACGCCCGCCACGTTCCGCTATCGCATCCTGCTCGTGGACGGCACACCGTCTGCGGCGGACCTGAACGGCTACGCCAGCGCGTGGGCGAAGGCGGCCAGCCAGGGCTCCTGATCGTCAATCTGGCAGGGACGGCTCTCGCGGGCCGTCCCTCGTGTCACCGGGCTTGTCCGGAGCCATCAGCCGCCTGTACCCTGTGGCCCCGACACGCGAGCCGCGAACGAGGATGCAGCGACGATGAGCACTGGACGGACGATTGGCGCCGGGTTCCTGGCGATGGTGATGATGGTGGGCGCGGGCAGCACGATCACGCTGGCGCAGGCGAGGAAGAAGGCGGCGTCCAAGGCTGCGGCCGGTCCGGTCCCGACAGCAGCGGAGGTCGAGTCGGCCGAAGAGATCTACAAGACCAAGTGCGCCGTCTGCCACACGCTCGAAGGCAACTCGCCCATCCCGAACATGAACTTCGCCGACGGCGTCTGGCTCCACGGCTCGTCGATCAAGGAGCTGATGAACACCATCACCAACGGTGTCCCCGGCACCGCGATGATGCCCTTCAAGGGCCAGTTCACCGAGGGTGAAGTCGCCGCCCTCGCCCGCAAGGTCCGCGGCTTCGACACGAAGTTGAAGTAGGAAACAGAACCGGCAATCGGCAACGGGCAACGGGCAACCGGTTCGTTCTCACCGTGTCCGGTTGCCGGTTGCCGATTGCCCGTTGCCGATCACACATCACACAACGTGACCGCTTCGCGCAGCGAGGTCAGGGGATCGCGCGACGGGACGAACTCGTGGGCGAAGTAGCCCGTATAGCCCTTGTCGGCGACGAACTTCGCGATCGAGCGCCACTGCAGCTCCTGCGTGTCGTCGAGCTCGTGCCGTCCGGGCACGCCGCCCGTGTGCAGGTGCGCGATGTACTCCCAGTTGTCGCCCATCGTGCGCATGACATCGCCCTCCATGATCTGCATGTGGTAGATGTCGTAGAGCAGCTTCACGCGCGGTGAGCCCACGCGCTTGCACACGTCCACGCCGTAGGCCGTGTGGTCGCCGAGATAGTCCTTGTGATCGACCTTGCTGTTCAGCAGCTCGACGACCACGGTGACCCCTTCGGCTTCGGCAACGGGCGCGATGCGCTTCAGGCACGCCACGCTGTTCACCTTCGCCTCTTCGAGATCCTGCCCGCGGCGGTTGCCGAAGAACGTGATCACGTTGGGCACGCCCGCCTTCGCGGCCTTCGGGATCATCTCCGTCAGTGACGCGACGATCCCGTCGTGGAACTTCGTGTTGTTGATACCGTCGGGAATCGAGCGCACCGACGGGAAGCCCGTCGAACATGTCAGCCCGAAGTCACGCTTCGCGATCGTCCACTCTTCCTCGGTGAGGAGATCGATCGCGGGCAGCCCCATCTCGGCGCACGCCTTGAAGAAGTCCGTCAGCGGAATCTTGCTGTAGCACCAGCGACACACCGACTGCTTCAGCCGCCCGGCGAGAGCCTTGCGCGTCTGCGCGCTCGTCACCGCCGGCATCGCCGCCCCGGCCGCCGTCAAGGCCGCCGCCCCAAGAAGTTCACGACGCGTCATCAGGCTTCCTCCGAATTCGAAATCTCTACCAATCATGCACCGTCCCGTCCATCCGCCTGTTGATGGGCAGATACGCGGGATCATAGGGATACTGCGCGGCGAGGCCCTCGTCGAGGTCGACGCCGAGGCCTGGCGCGTCGCCCGGGTGCATCACGCCATCCTGATAGACGTACTCGTGCGGGAACACCGCGTCCGTCTCGGGCGCGTGCGGCATGTGTTCCTGGATGCCGAAGTTGTGAACGCTGATGTCGAAGTGCAGCGCGGCGGCCATGCATACGGGACTCAGATCGGTGGCGCCATGACACCCGGTGCGCACGTGATGCAGTTCGGCGAGGGCGGCGATCTTGCGCAGGTGCGACAACCCGCCGGCGTGGACGACCGTGGCGCGGATGTAGTCGATGAGCTGCGCCTGGATCAGGTGCTGCGCGTCGAAGATCGAGTTGAACACTTCCCCCACGGCGATCGGCGTCGTCGTGTGCTGGCGGATCAACCGGAAGCCCTCCTGATTCTCCGCGGGCGTCGGGTCCTCCATCCAGAACAGGTGATACGGCTCGAGCAGCTTCCCCGCCCGTGCGGCTTCGATCGGCGTGAGCCTGTGGTGGACGTCGTGGAGGAGATCGATCTCGTCGCCGAACTCGGCGCGGATGCGCTCGAAGAGGCGCGGCAGGAAGGTCAGGTACGCCTCGCTGTTCCAGCGGTGCTCCGGCGCGCCGCCCTTCTCCGCTGGTTCGTACCGGGTTCCCGGGCGCGCGACGCCGTACGCGCTGTCGAGACCGGGGACGCCCGATTGCACGCGGATGGCCGTGTACCCGAGATCGAGCTGCTGCGCGACGGCCTTGACGGCGTGCTCGACGTCCTGCCCGTTGGCGTGGGCGTACACGCGCACACACTCGCGCGAGGCGCCGCCGAGCAGCTGATAGACGGGCAGGTTCGCAACCTTGCCCTTGATGTCCCACAGCGCCGTGTCGACGGCCGCGATTGCGCTCATCGTCACGGGCCCGCGCCGCCAGTACGCGCCCTTGTACAGGTACTGCCACGTGTCTTCGATCGCACGTGCGTCTCGTCCAATCAGCAACGGGACGACGTGATCGGTGAGGTAGCTCGCAACCGCCAGCTCGCGCCCGTTGAGCGTGGCGTCGCCAAGCCCGTACACGCCGTCTTCGGTCACGATCTTCAACGTGACGAAGTTGCGCCCCGGACACGTGACGATGACGCGAGCGTCGGAGAT